>NZ_SCMM01000093.1:0-8994 GCF_005503345.1 Ramlibacter sp. 2FC | reverse complement strand
TCCCCACACTCGGTCACCCTCATGCAGTTGCGCTTCGCTTCGTTCGCTGTGATCAACTCACGGGAGGACTTGCACCTCCAAGAGTGCGCCCGTGCCGGGCGCACAACGAAAAAACCCGGTTCCTTGTGGGAACCGGGTTTCCGTGGTTTTGGTCGGCGTGGCGGGATTCGAACTCGCGACCCCTTGCACCCCATGCAAGTGCGCTACCAGGCTGCGCTACACGCCGTCAAGCCTCAAATTATAACGTGTAATTCACTCAATCAGCGAGAGCATCTCGCGAATCTCAAACAATTCCTTGCGCAGCTGGCGCAGGGCTTGGGGCGCCACGGCTTCGGAAGACGCAGCGGCCGCCGGGTCGAACTCGCTGTCCACGTCTTCCGGCCATTGCGAATCCGGCAACTCGCTGTCCTCGAAGGCGACATCCCCCGAGCGGTGCTTGTCGCGCTCGAGCTGGGCCAGCTCCTGCAGCTTGTTGCGCGCCCCACTGATGGTGAACCCCTGGTCGTACAGCAGGTCACGGATGCGGCGGATCATCAGCACCTCGTGGTGCTGGTAGTAGCGGCGATTGCCACGCCGCTTCATGGGGCGAAGTTGCGTGAACTCCTGCTCCCAATACCGTAGCACGTGCGGCTTCACGCCGCACAGCTCGCTCACTTCGCCTATCGTGAAGTAGCGCTTGGCGGGAATGGGCGGGAGAGGTTTCTCCATTGAAATCAAGGTTCTGCGGCTGAAACCTGTAAGGTTACTCCAACTAAGCCTCGATTGCACCGCTGCTCGGCAAGAAGCCGCCTCCCGCGCAAGAAACTTACACCTGCGTGGACTTCTCGGTCGTCGGCCCATCGCCCTGGATCTGGTCCTTGAGCTTGTGGCTGGCGTGGAAGGTGGCGACCCGGCGCGCCTCGATGGGGATCAGCTCGCCGGTGCGCGGGTTGCGCCCCGGGCGCGGCGCCTTGGTGCGGATCTGAAAATTGCCGAAGCCGGAAATCTTCACATCGCGCCCGTCGACCAGGCTGTCGGCGATCAGGTCGAAAAAGGCATCGACCATGTCCTTGGACTCGCGCTTGTTCAGGCCGATCTGCTCGAACAGCAGCTCGGCCAGTTGCGCCTTGGTCAGGGCCGGCGTTTCCAGGCTTTCGACGGCAAACGCCATGGGCTGATCGGCTTCCTGTGACAGTGGCATGTGGCGGCTCCTGGATCTGGTTCAGCTGCGCAGGCGGGCGCCGAGCGTCGCCGCCAGTTGGTCGAGCACGGACTGGACGGCAGCCTCGATCTGCGCCTCGGTCAGGGTCGCCTCGTCGCTGTTGAGCGTGAGGCGCACGGCCAGGCTCTTCTCGCCGGCACCCAGCCCGCCGGAGGCCGGCGCCTGGTCCTCTTTGACCGGCTTGGCCCGGTACACGTCGAACAGCAGCGCATCGCGCAGCAGGCCGCCGGTGGGTGTAGCCCGGACCGCGGTCATCAGTTCGGCATGCGTGACCTTCTCGGCGACGATCACGGCCAGATCGCGCTCGACGGCCTGGTGGCGCGCCACCGGCTGCGCGAGCGGCACTGGGCGCTGCAGCACGGCGGCGAGGTCCAGCTCGAACATCACGGGCACCTGCGTCAGCTCGTAGGCCTGGCGCCAGCGCGGATGCAGCTCGCCCACATGACCGATGGCCTGGCCATCGACCCGCACGAGGGCGCAGCGCCCCGGGTGCATGGCCGGATGCTCGGCTGGCTCGAAGCTCGCGCGGCGCGGCGCCAGCAGGGCCTCCACGTCGCCCTTGAGGTCGAAGAAATCCACGGCCCGCGGCTTGCCCTCCCAGCTCGGGCGCTCGGCCGGGCCGAAGGCCATGCCGGCCACGCGCATAGGCTGGTCGAAGCCTTGCACCGTGGTGTCGCTGTTCTGGACCGTGGCATCGCGCAGGAACACGCGGCCCAGCTCGAACACGCGCACGCGTTCGGCCTTGCGGTCGGTGTTGAAGCGGACCACCTGCAGCAGCGAGCCCAGCAGCGAGGAGCGCATCACGCTCATCTGGCTGGCGATCGGGTTCAGCAGCCGGATCGGATCGGCATTGCCCGCCAGCTCGCGCTCCCAGCGCTCCTCGACAAAGCTGAAGTTGATGGTTTCCTGGTAGCCCAGGCCGGCCAGGGCGCGACGCACGGCAAAGGGGCTGCGCTCGGCCTCGGCGCGGATCTTGGCCGTGATCGGGGCCAGCGGCGGCGTGGTCGGCAGCTGCTCGTAGCCGACCATGCGTGCCACCTCCTCGATCAGGTCCTCCTCGATCTGCAGGTCGAAGCGGAACGAGGGCGGCAGCACGGTCACCTGGCCCTCGCCCTCCGTCACCGGCAGGCCGAGCCCACGCAGGGCCTCGGCGCATTGCGCCTGCGTCAAAGGCATGCCGATGACCTTGGCCGCGCGCGCCACGCGCAGCGTGACGGGCTGGGGCTGGGGCAGGTTGACCTGGTGATCGTCCACAGGACCGGGCTCGCCGCCGCAGATCTCGAGGATGAGCTGCGTGATGCGCTCGATGTGCTCCACGGTCTGGCTCGGGTCCACCCCGCGCTCGAAGCGGTGGCCGGCGTCGGTCGAGAAGTTGTAGCGGCGCGAGCGGCCGGCGACGGCCTTGGGCCACCAGAAGGCCGCCTCGACGTAGACGTTGCGGGTGTCGTCCGACACCGCCGTGGCGTCGCCGCCCATGATGCCGGCCAGCGACTCGACCTGGACCTCGTCGGCAATCACGCCCACCTGCTCGTCCAGCGTCACGGTGTTGCCGTTGAGCAGCTTGAGCGACTCGCCCGCGCGACCCCAGCGCACCTCGAGGCCGCCATGGATCCTGTCGAAGTCGAAGATGTGCGAGGGGCGGCCGAACTCGAACATCACGTAGTTGGAGATGTCCACCAGGGCCGTCACGCTGCGCTGGCCGCAGCGCGCCAGGCGATCGACCATCCACTGCGGGGTTTGGGCCTTGGTGTTGACCTGGCGCACGATGCGTCCGGAGAAGCGTCCGCACAGATCGGGCGCGCTGACCTTGACCGGCAGCCGGTCGCCATGACTGACCACGACGGCGGGAAAGTCCACGGCCTTCAGCGGCGCACCGGTGAGCGCCGCCACTTCGCGCGCGATGCCATAGACGCTCAGGCAATGCGCGAGGTTGGGCGTGAGCTTGAGCGTGAACAGCGTGTCGTCGAGCCGCAGATGGGCGCGGATGTCCTGTCCGAGCGGCGCGTCGGCCGCCAGTTCGAGCAGGCCACCATGCTCGTCCGAGATCTGCAGCTCGCGCGCCGAGCACAGCATGCCCTGGCTCTCCACGCCGCGCAGCTTGCCGAGCTGGATCACGAAGGGCTTGCCGTCCTCGCCGGGCGGCAGTTCGGCGCCGACCAGGGCGCAGGGCACCTTGATGCCGGCGCGCGCATTCGGCGCGCCGCAGACGATGTTGAGCGGCGCGCCCTGCCCCACGTCGACCTGGCACACGCGCAGGCGGTCGGCGTTGGGGTGCTGGACGGCCTCCTTGATCTCTCCGACCACGATCTTGGTGAACGGCGGGGCCACGGGCTTGAGCTCCTCGACTTCAAGCCCGGCCATGGTCAGGGTGTCGGCCAGTTGCTGGGTGGAGAGCGGCGGGTTGCAGAACTCGCGCAGCCAGGATTCGGGGAATTGCATCTTGTAGTTCTCTTCGGGAATTACTGGAACTGGCTGAGGAAGCGGATGTCGCCGTCGAAGAACAGGCGCAGATCGTTCACGCCGTAGCGCAGCATGGTCAAGCGGTCCGGCCCCATGCCGAAGGCGAAGCCGATGAAGCGCTCGGGATCGAGCCCCATGTTGCGCACGACCTGCGGGTGCACCTGACCCGAGCCCGCGACCTCGAGCCAGCGGCCGGCCAGCGGCCCGGTCTGGAACTGAATGTCGATCTCGGCGCTGGGCTCGGTGAACGGGAAGAAGCTGGGCCTGAAGCGCAGCACCAGATCCTCGCTCTCGAAGAAGCTGCGGCAGAAGTCGGTGAACACGACCTTGAGGTCCTTGAAGCTCACGTTCTCGCCTATCCACAGGCCTTCGCACTGGTGGAACATGGGCGAGTGGGTGGCGTCGCTGTCCACGCGGTAGGTGCGGCCCGGTGCGATCACCCGGATCTCGGACATACCCTGACCTGCATCCAGGCGCGCCTGGTATTTCTTCACATGCTGAACCGCATGGCGGATCTGCATCGGGCTGGTGTGGGTACGCAACAGGTAGCCGCCCTCGACGTAGAAGGTGTCGTGCATGGAACGCGCCGGATGGTCCTCGGGCGTGTTCAGCGCGGTGAAGTTGAACCAGTCGGTCTCGATCTCGGGACCCTGGGCCACCTCGAAACCCATGGAGCCGAAGATCTGCTCGATGCGCTCCATCGTCAGCGAGACCGGGTGCAGGCCGCCCTGGCCGCGCTGGCGGCCCGGCAGGCTCACGTCCAGGGCCTCGGCCTTGAGCTGGGCCTCGAGCTCGGCGTCGGCCAGCGCCTGGCGGCGCGCGTTGAGGGCCGCCTCGATCGCCTGCTTGGCCTGGTTGATGGCAGCGCCGCGCGTCTTCTTCTCGTCCACGCTGAGCGCGGCCATGCCCTTCATGAGTTCGGTGATGCGCCCGGCCTTGCCCAGGTACTGGGCCTTGGCATTCTCCAGGTCGGCGGGGGTGGCGGCCTGCGCGAAACTGGCGCGGGCGCTGTCAACCAGTGCGTCCAACTCGTTCATCGATCTTCTTCCTGCATCCGGAATAAAAAAAGGATTGAAGCCTTCGCAAGCCTCAACCCCTTTGATTTACTTCGCTGCAGGCTGCGCGGGGGCAGCCTGCCTCGTGAATTAAGCGGCCAGCTTGGCTTTGACTTGCTCCACGATGCCAGCAAAAGCGGCCTTGTCGTGCACGGCGATGTCCGCCAGCACCTTGCGGTCGATTTCGATGGCGGCCTTCTTCAGGCCGTTGGCGAACTGGCTGTAGGTCAGACCGCATTCACGCGCGGCGGCGTTGATACGGGCGATCCACAGCTGACGGAAGACGCGCTTCTTGGCACGGCGGTCACGGTAGGCATACTGCCCGGCCTTCATCACCGCTTCTTTGGCGATGCGGAAGACGTTGCCGCGGCGGCCGCGGAAACCTTTGGCCAGGGCCAGGACTTTCTTGTGACGGGCGCGTGCCGTTACACCACGTTTGACGCGAGGCATGAGTGTTCTCCTTGTTCGTCAGTTGATCAAAGGCCGGCGAACGGCAGCATCTGTGCCATGTGACCCATGTTGGTCTCATGCACGGCGACTGCACCCCGCAGATGGCGCTTGTTCTTGGTGGTCTTCTTGGTCAGGATGTGACGCTTGAAGGCTTGACCGCGCTTGACGGTGCCACCCGGACGAACACGGAAGCGCTTCTTGGCGCTGCTCTTGGTCTTCATTTTGGGCATGTGAATGCTCCTTCTTCATTGTGCTCGTGAGGCGTCTGCAAACTCCTTGCAGCCTTGATGGCCCCGAGCCACTAATGCGGCGGGTCGTGAAACCCGCCGCGTCGCGATGGACCCATGGGGACCATCGCGCTTGCAGTGCGGGGTTGCCGCACTGCAAATCCAAGCCTGAGCAACTCAGGCCGAGGCCGTCGGTGCGGCTTCGGAGGTGGGCTTGGCGACCACCTTCTTCTTGCCCGGCGCGATCATCATGATCATCTGCCGGCCTTCGAGCTTGGGGAACTGCTCGACCACGATCAGGTCCGCCAGTTCGTCCCGGATGCGCTGCAGCAGCGCCATGCCGATTTCCTGGTGCGTGATCTCGCGACCGCGGAAGCGCAGCGTGATCTTGCACTTGTCACCCTCGGCCAGGAAGCGCCGGATGTTGCGCATCTTGATGTTGTAGTCGCCGTCGTCCGTGCCCGGACGGAACTTGACTTCCTTGATCTCGATGACCGTCTGCTTGGCCTTGGCTTCTGCAGCGCGCTTTTGCTCCTGGTATTTGAACTTGCCGTAGTCCATCAGGCGGCAGACCGGCGGGCTCGCCATCGCGGCAATCTCGACCAGATCCACATCCAGCTCGCCCGCCATGCGCAGGGCCTCGGCCAGACTCACGATGCCCAGGGGCTCGTTTTCCGGGCCCGAGAGGCGAACCTCGGGGGCCATGATTTCACGGTTCAGGCGGTGCTTGCGTTCCTCGCGCTGGCGACGGTCACGAAATTCAGTAGCGATGGCTCAAATCCCCAAAAACTTTACTGCCACGACAAGGTGGCCCCTTCCGCCGCATCCACGCGGACCAAAGCTTGTTTGAATCCAATCAGGCTTTAGAAGCGACATCTCCGGCGATGCGCTCAACGAACGCATCGAGGGACACCACACCGAGGTCTTTGTTACCCCGCGCGCGCACTGCGACGGCACCGGCTTCCTTTTCCTTGTCGCCCACGACGAGGATGTAAGGAAGCTTTTGCAACGAATGCTCCCGTATTTTATACGTAATTTTCTCGTTGCGCAGGTCCAGATCAACCCTAAACCCTTGATTTAGCAGCGTTTTGGCCACGCTTTGGGCATATTCGGCCTGCGCGTCGGTGATGTTGAGCACCGCCACCTGCACCGGCGCCAGCCAGGCCGGCAGCGCGCCGGCATGTTCTTCGATCAGGATGCCGATGAAGCGCTCCAGGCTGCCGACGATGGCGCGGTGCAGCATGACGGGGCGGTGCCGGGCGCCGTCCTCGCCCACGTATTCGGCGTCCAGGCGCTCGGGCATGGAGAAATCGACCTGCATGGTGCCGCACTGCCACTGGCGGCCGATCGCGTCTTTCAGCGTGTACTCGATCTTGGGGCCGTAGAAGGCGCCGTCGCCCGGCGCGATCTCGAAGTCGCAGCCCGAGGCGCGCAGGCTTTCCATCAGCGCCTGCTCGGCCTTGTCCCAGCTCTCGTCGCTGCCTATGCGCTGCTCGGGCCGGGTCGCGACCTTGTAGATGATGCTGCTGAAGCCGAAGTCTTGGTAGACCTTCTGCAGCAGCGCGGTGTAGGCCGTGCATTCGGCCAGGACATGGTCCTCGGTGCAGAAGATGTGGCCATCGTCCTGCGTGAAGCCGCGCACGCGCATGATGCCGTGCAGCCCGCCCGTGGGCTCGTTGCGGTGGCACTGGCCGAACTCGCCATAACGCAGCGGCAGGTCGCGGTAGCTCTTGATGCCCTGCTTGAAGATCAGGATATGGCCCGGGCAGTTCATCGGCTTGAGCGCGTAGTCGCGCTTTTCCGACTCGGTGGTGAACATGTTCTCGCGGTACTTGTCCCAGTGGCCGGTCTTCTCCCACAGCGACTTGTCCAGCAGCTGCGGCCCCTTGACCTCCTGGTAGCCGTTGTCGCGGTAGACCTGGCGCATGTACTGCTCCACGCCCTGCCACACGGTCCAACCCTTGGGATGCCAGAACACCACGCCCGGCGCATGGTCGTCGATGTGGAACAGATCGAGTTCCCGGCCCAGGCGCCGGTGGTCGCGCTTCTCGGCCTCCTCGAGCATGGTCAGGTACTGCTGCAGCTCGTCCTTGCTGGCCCAGGCCGTGCCGTAGATGCGCTGCAGCATCTCGTTGCGGTGGTCGCCGCGCCAGTAGGCGCCGGCCACCTTCATCAGCTTGAAGTGCTTGAGCCTGCCGGTGCTGGGCACATGGGGCCCGCGGCACAGGTCCTCGAAGCCGCCCTCGCGGTACAGGCTCACGTCCTCGTTGCTCGGGATGCCGGCGATGATCTCGGCCTTGTAATGCTCGCCCAGGCCCATGAAGTAGGCCACGGCCTCGTCGCGCGGCAGCACGCGGCGCACCACGGGCTCGTCCTTGGACGCGAGCTCGGCCATGCGCTTCTCGATCGCCACCAGGTCCTCGGGGGTGAAGGGGCGCTTGTACGAGAAATCGTAGTAGAAGCCGTTCTCGATCACCGGGCCGATCGTGACCTGGGCATCGGGGAACAGCTCCTTCACCGCGTAGGCCAGCAGGTGGGCGGTCGAGTGGCGGATCACCTCCAGGCCGTCGGCATCCTTGGCCGTGACGATGGCGAGCGAACTGTCCTGCGCGATCAGGTAACTGGTATCGACCACCCTCGCTGCCTCACCCTGGCCGATCTTGCCGGCCAGCGCCGCCTTGGCCAGGCCGGTGCCGATGGAGGCGGCCACCTCGGCCACCGTCACCGGGCCGGGGAATTCGCGTTGGGAGCCGTCGGGAAGCGTGATCTGAATCATGGTGTGTTCCGGAAAAAACAAAGCGCGGCAAGGACCGCGCTCGACAAGTATCTGAATGGCAGTTTGCGCCCAAGGCGCGCGGACCAGCGACCTCAGGGGCTGAAGAACCTCGCCGTCGTAGTTCGCGGTGTCATAACCGGCCTGCCTTTCTCGCTCTTGCTGGATGAAACGTCGGCATTTTAACCGCTCGACCCGCGGCAGCCGCGACGGGAAGATTTGTCAGCGCGCGGTAAAGAGCTGTTTCACGTCATGACGCGCGTCGGCGCCGGTATGCGCAAAGGCGTTAGGAAAGAACGTCGAGGCCAGGCGGTCGCGGCGTGGCAACCCGTCGGAGACCTGCCATGAGCCATTCACTCAACCCACGTACCCTGCTTGCCTGCGCCCTGTCCGCACTGGCCTTGTCGGCCTGCGTGGTGGCCCCCTACCCGGCCCAGCCGGTGTATGGAACGGGCGACGTGGTCCTGAGCCCCGTCGCACCCCCCGCCCCCTATGTCGAAGTGATTCCGGTCGTACCCTACCCCGGCGCCGTCTGGATCAGCGGCTACTGGAGCTGGAGCAGCGGCCGGCACCACTGGGTGCCTGGCCACTACGCGCGGCCGGTTCCGGGCCACCGCTGGGCGCCGCACCGCTGGGCGCCCGGTCAGCGCGGCGGCTGGGAACTGCGCGGCGGCGTCTGGGTGCGCTGAGCGCCGGCAAGCCCACCGGACGGCGCATTGAGTAGGGTGAGGGGTTACCCCCTCAGCCCTCTCACACCACCGTACGTGCGGTTCCGCATACGGCGGTTCAAGCGGAACACTGGAGGTGCTGGTGGATGGACACCAGCGA
>NZ_SCMM01000092.1:0-9144 GCF_005503345.1 Ramlibacter sp. 2FC | reverse complement strand
GGCCGAAGCGGATCACCGGCACCCGCCCCGGCGCCGGTGATCCGCTTCGGCCCGGTCAGCCTGCTGGGCGGCAAGGTCCTGTTCTCCGACCGCTTCATCCAGCCCAATTACTCGGCCGACCTCAGCGAGCTGACCGGCAAGCTGAGCGCCTTTTCCTCGGTCGCGCCGCAGGGCGGCACGCCCGAGCTGGCCGACCTGGAGCTCAGAGGCCGGGCCGAGGGCACGGCCTCGCTGCAGATCCTGGGCAAGATCAACCCCCTGGCCCAGCCGCTGGCGCTGGACATCCAGGGCAAGGTGCGCGACTTGGAGCTGCCGCCGCTGTCGCCCTACTCGGTGAAATACGCCGGCCACGGCATAGAGCGCGGCAAGCTCAGCCTGGACGTGGCCTACGCCGTGCAGCCCAACGGCCAGCTCACGGCCAGCAACCAGCTGGTGCTGAACCAGCTGAGCTTCGGCGACAAGGTGGAGAACGCATCCGCCAGCCTGCCGGTCAAGCTGGCCGTGGCGCTGCTGGCCGACCGCAACGGCGTGATCGACATCAATCTGCCGATCTCAGGCTCGCTCAACGACCCGCAGTTCAGCCTCGGCCCCGTGATCTTCAAGGCCATCGTCAACCTGATCGCCAAGGCCCTGACCTCGCCGTTCAGCCTGCTGGCTGGCGCCCTGGGTGGGAGTGCCGACGAGCTCGGCACGGTGGCCTTCGCGCCCGGCAGCGCCCTGCTCGGGGCCGAGGCCCGGCAGAACCTCGACAAGCTGGCCAAGGCCATGACCGAGCGGCCCGCGCTCAGGATGACCGTGGTCGGCACCGCCAGCCTGCAGGCCGAGCGCGAGGGCTACCAGCGCGAGCGCCTGCGCGCCCTGGTCCTGGCCGAAAAGCGCCGAGCCCTGCTGGCCGGCGGCGCCGCGGCCGACGCCGTCACGCTGGGCGATGCCGAGTACCCGGCCCTGCTCAAGGAGGTCTACCGGCGTGCCGACATGCCCAAGCCGCGCAACCTGATCGGCCTGGCCAAGGACCTGCCGCCGGCCGAGATGGAGGCTCTGCTGCTGGCCCATGTGCCGGTCAACGAGGACCTGATGCGCGAGCTCGCGCTACAGCGCGGCGTGGCGGTGCGCGACTACCTGGTCGCGCGCTCGCTACCGGTCGAGCGTCTGTTCCTCGGCGCGGCCAAGACCGTGGCGGCCGAGCCCGCCTGGCGCCCCCAGGCCGAGCTCAGCCTGAGCATGCGCTGAGCCCTCGTCGAACGCGATCTCGCGCACGGGACCAAATCCCGGCGAAAATAGCGGTTTGACTGCCCGGCGCCACCGCCGCCGGGCCGGCCTCGGGCCGGGCCATCGCCCGGCCTGGCGCCTCCAACCCGAATGACAACGATGTTTTCCTTTTCCCGCAACACCACGCCTGCCAGCCCCGCCGTGAACCAAGCCCCTTCCAAATCCCAAGAGCCGCATCCGCTCGACGCCCTGACCGGCGGCGCCTTCTCGGCCTCGACCTCGGGCGAGCGCGCCGCGCGCATCCGCGAATGGCTGACCACCGAGCCTGCCCCCGAGCAGCTGCAGGAGGTCTTCAAGGAGCTCAGCGCGCGCGACAAGGGCGCCGCCAAGCCGCTGCGCGAGAAGCTCGACGAGATCAAGCGCGCCAAGGGCCAGGAGCTGCTGGCGGCCGAATGGGCCGAGAAGGCCCAGGGCCTGCTGTCCAGCCCGCGCCTGAACATCGCCGACGCCCTGGCCTGGCAGCGCGACGCCGCCAAGGCCGGTGCGCCGCTGTCGCGCGAACCCCTGGCCGCGCTCAAGCTGCAGCTGGCCGAACGTGTGAGGGCGATCGAGGATCTGCAGAACCAGGCCATGGTGCAGCGCGAGGCCGCCGTGCTGCTGGCCCAGCGCATCGAGGTGCTGTCCACCAAGGGCTGGCAGGACGCGCAGGCCGCGCTGGAGGTGCTGCGCGCCGACGTGCAGCACTGGCAGTCCCAGGCCGACGTGCTGGTGGCCGAGGCCAGCTGGTCCAGCGTGGACGCCAAGTTCCCGCCCCAGATCGAGGCCTCGCGTGCCCAGTTGCTGGTGGTCTGGGAGGCGTTCAGCGCTGCGCTGGCGCAGGCCGTGCTGGCCGCCGCCGACGCCACGGCCGCGCTGCCGCCCGTGCCGGTGTGGGCCGACGAACTGCGCGCCGCGCGCGGCCTGCCGCCGGCCGAAGCGCCGGCCGTACCGACTGGGGCCAGGACCGAGAAGCCGGCCCGGCCCAAGGTGGACCCCGAGCTGCGCGCGCGCGCCGCGCAGGCCGTGGGCGAGGCGCTGGCCCGGCTGGAGCAGGAAGTGGCCGAGGGCCATGGCAAGGGCAGCAGCGGCGCCGCCGCCGCGCTGCGCAACGCGCTCAAGGAGCATGGCCGGCTGATCGACGACAAGCTGGAGGCCAAGGTCCATGCCGCCCTGGCCTCGGCCGGCGAGCTCGAGGGCTGGCAGCGCTGGCGCGCCGACCAACTGCGCGAGGAGCTCGTGGCCAAGGCCGAGGGCCTGTTGCTGCGCACGGGCAAGGACGGCCAGCCCCTGCCCGAGGGCCAGGCCCCGCAGCCGCGCCTGGGCGGGCGCAAGATGCAGGAGACCCTGCGCCAGCTGCGCGAGCAGTGGAAGAGCACCGACCAGGGTGGCGTGCCCAACCATGCCCTGTGGAAGCGCTTCGACGCGGCCTGTAACGAGGCCCACAAGGTGGTCGAGGCCTGGCTCGACAAGCTCAAGCAGGAGTCGGCCGAGCACCGTGCCCAGCGCCTGGCGCTGATCGAGGAAGTCAAGGCCTGGGGGGCAGCCAACGCCTCGGCCAGCGACTGGAAGGCCTTCCACCGCGCCCTGCACCAGTTCTCCGAGCGCTGGCGCGAGGCCGGCCACCTCAGTGAAAAGGCCTTCGCCGAGCTCCAGCCGCTGTGGAAGGAGGCCATCCACGCCGCCGCGGCGCCGCTGGAAGCCGCGCAAAAGGACAGCGTGGCGCGTCGCCAGGCCCTGATCGACGAGGCCACCCGGATGGGCGCTGCGCCGGCGCTGCGCGTCGATGCCGTGAAGGCCTTGCAGCAGCGCTGGCAGGCCGAGGCGCAGGGCGTGCCGCTGGAGCGCAAGCTCGAGCAAAAGCTCTGGGACGCCTTCCGCAAGCCGATCGACGAGGCCTTCAACCGCAAGACCGAGGAGCGCGAGAAGGCCGCCACCCAGATGAGCGAGCACGATCGCCTGGTGCTGGAGGCCGCCCGGGCGCTGGAGGCCGCCAACGCCAGCGGCGATGTCCAGCGCATTCGCGCCGCCATGGCGGCCCTGGACCAGGCGCTCAAGGGCCAGGCCCAGGCGCAGGCCGAGCGCTCCGAGCCGCAGCCTGCTGCCGAGGCCGCGCCGGCGCCTGCCGAGACGGCGGGGGAGGCCGTGGCCGAGTCGACCGAGTCTGACGAACCGGCTGCGGCGGCCAGCGAGGCGCCGGCCGCCAAGCCGGCCGCCAAGCCCGTGATCGCGATGCGCGGCGATGACCGCCCGGGCATGAAGAAGGCAGAGCCAGTCGTGGCCGGCCGCGGCGGCGCGCGCTTCGGCGAGCGCAAGGGCGCGCCGGGTGCGGGGCGCTTCGGCGATCGGCGCGAGGAGCGCGGCACGCGTGATGGAGGCCGCGACGGTGGCCGCTTCGGCGACCGTGCCGAGCAGCGGGGGCCGCGCCTGGGCGATGCCGCCTTCCGCGCCCAGCGCGACGCGCTCGAGCATGCCCAGGCGGCGCTGCGCAAGCTGGCTGCACAGGCCCATGGCGAGGCCCTGAGCCAGCTGATCGCAGCCTGGGAGCAGCGCCAGTCCGAGCAACTGCCGAGCCAGCAGGAGCTGGGCCGCGGCGTGACCCCGGCCCTGCGCGGAGCCTGGGTCCAGGCGCTGGGCGCGGCGCCTTCGGGCGACGCCGCCGAAGCCCTGCTGCGCCTGGAGATGGCGGCCGAGCTGCCCACGCCGGCCGAGCACCTGAACGCCCGTCGCGCCCTGCAACTGCAATTGCTGACGCGCCGCAACGACCCGGCGCCGGCCCAGACCTGGGGCCGCGATGCCGCCACGGTGCTGGCCAGCGGCTTCGACGGCGCCAACGCCCGTCGCCTGCAGAACGCGCTCAAGGTCCTGCTGCGGAACTGAGGGCGCACCGAACCCGCTGATGGCACTGCGGCGGGCCTGCTGCCGGCGGCGGTGTTCGCCTTCTGGACTTGGCAATGGCAGTTTGCGCCGAATGGACGGCTGCCGGCCGGTGAGGTTTCCGGCCCGGCATGGTGTGGCGGACAATGGGGTCATGAGGAGGACGACTGAAGCCCATGCGCATCCTGCTGGCGGAAGACGATGAATTGCTGGGCGCGGGCCTGAAGGCCGGGCTCGCCCAGCAGGGCTTTCATGTGGACTGGGTGCGCGACGGCGTGGCCGCCGAGCGCGAGCTGACGACCGGGGCCTATCAGGCGGCCGTGCTCGACCTCGGCCTGCCGCGCCAGGACGGGTTGGACAGCCTCAAGGCCGTGCGCGCGCGCCGCGTGGCCACGCCGGTGCTGGTGCTGACCGCGCGCGACGCCTTGCCCTCGCGCATCGAGGGCCTGGACGCCGGGGCGGACGACTACCTGATCAAGCCGGTCGATCTGCTGGAGCTCGCCGCGCGCCTGCGCGCACTGGTGCGGCGCGCCCATGGCGAGGCGCAGACACGGCTGAGCGCGGGCGGGGTGGAGCTCGACCCTGCCGCGCACCGGGTCTGGCTCGATGGCCGGCCGGTCGAGCTCTCGGGCCGCGAATACGACCTGTTGCACGTGCTGCTGCTCAACGCCGGCCGGGTCCTCACGGCCGACCAACTGGAGCAGCACCTCTACCCCTGGGGCAGCGAGGTGGCCAGCAATGCGGTTCAGGTGCATGTCTACCATTTGCGGCGCAAGCTGCGCCCCGGGCTGATACAGACCGTGCGCGGCGTGGGTTACATGCTGCAGCGCGAGGCCCAGCCGTGAGCGGGGCGCGCGAGCCGCTGTGGCGCCTGCGGCCCCGTTCGCTGCAGGCCCGGCTGCTGCTGACCGTGCTGGGCCTGGTCGCCGGCGTGTGGCTGGTGGCGCTGGTGGCCACCTGGTACGACACGCGGCACGAACTCAACGAGTTGCTCGATGCCCACCTGGCCCAGACGGCGGCGCTGCTGTCCACCCAGCCCGTCGAAGAGCTGGACGACGACGCGTTCACCCAGGCGCCGACGCTGCTGCACAGGTACCAGCCGCGCGTCGCCTTCCAGGTCTGGCATTCGGGCCGCCTGGTGGTGCGCTCGGAGCAGGCGCCCAATCTGCCCTTGTCCGACAGGCGACAGAACGGCCTGGCCGACAGCCAGGTGGGTGGGCAGGCCTGGCGCGTGTTCACCACGCCCGGACGCGAGCCGGGCGTGCTGATCCAGGTCGGTGAGCAGTGGTCGGCGCGCCGCCACATCCTCGTGGCCAGCCTGCGCAGCGTGATCTGGCCCGCGCTGCTGGCGCTGCCGCTGCTGGTGCTGGGCATCTGGTGGGCGGTGCGCGACGCGGTGCTGCCGCTGCGCCGGCTGGGGCAGGGCGTGGCAGAGCGCCGGCCCCAGTCCCTCGAGCAGCTGTCGGCACAGGGCGTGCCGCCCGAAGTGCAGCCACTGGTCACCGCGCTCAATGGCCTGTTCGAGCGCATGGCCGAGCACTTGGCGTCGGAGCGGCGCTTCACCGCCGACGCCGCGCACGAGCTGCGCACGCCGATCGCCGCCATCCGCATGCAGGCCCAGGTCGTGCAGGGGGCGGCCAGCGAGGGCGAGCGCCAGCGCGCGCTGGGCGCCACGCTGCAGGGCTGCGACCGCGCCACCCATCTGGTCGAGCAGCTGCTGCAGCTCGCGCGCCTGGAAGCCGAGGAGGCCGCGGCGCCCGAGGCGTCCGCGGGCGGCACCGACCTGGCCGCGGTCGCGCGCAGCGTGCTGGCCGAGCTGGCGCCGCAGGCCCTGGCGCGCCGGCAGGAGCTGGCGCTGGCGGCGCCGTCGCCCCTGCGCGTGGCCATGAGCGCGCCGCTGGCGGCCGTGCTGCTGCGCAACCTGGTCGACAACGCCTTGCGCTACAGCCCGGACGGCGCCAGGGTGCAGGTGGATCTGGCTGCAGGGCCGGCGAGCCTGACGGTGGAGGACAGCGGGCCGGGCCTGCCCGACGAGGCCCTGGCTCGACTGGGCGAGCGCTTTTTCCGTGTGCTCGGCACCAGGCAGTCCGGCAGCGGCCTGGGCTGGTCCATCGTGCGGCGCCTGGCCCGCCTGCACGGGCTGGCGGTCGAGCTGGACCGCAGCCCGCAACTGGGCGGCCTGCGCGTGCGCATCGCCTGGCCGCAGGCGGCTCAGGGCTGAAAGAAGGCGTCGAACATCGGGGCCAGCGGCGCCAGCTCTTGCAGGAAGCGCGGGCGGTTCACGAAATAGGCCTCGCAGGCCACGGCAAAGAATTCGTCCGGCGCCGTGGCGCCATAAGGGTCGAGCCAGACCGGCGCGCCGCCAAAGCGCTCGGCCACGATGAGCTGTTCGCGAAAGCGCTCGTACTCGGCCAGCAACTGCTTCAGCCAGGCGGCGCGCGCAGCGCGTGCCGTGGGCGCGCCCATGAAGCCCGCCGGCAGGGGCGGGCAGCCGTCGGCCTCGCCGTCGCGCAGGTCCATCTTGTGGATGAATTCGTGGATCACCACGTTGTAGCCCTGCGTGGCCGAGGCGCCGGCCTGGTCCACGTCGCGCCAGCTCAGCATGACGGGCCCGCCCTCCATGGCCTCGCCAGCCAGGGCCTCGCTGTAGCGATGCACGACGCCATGCTCGTCCGTGATCTCGCGCTGCGCCAGCACTTCGTCCGGGTGCATGACGATGCCGACGAAGTCGTCGTACCAGCGCAGCGCGGCCTCGGGTGCGTCGGGCGGCCCCAGGTGCAGCAGCGGCCGGCAGGCCTGGACCGCCACGGCCAGGGCCATGGCGTCGCTGACCACCAGGCCGGAGGTGCCCTGGAATTCCTTCTGCGCCAGGAAGTGGCTGGCCAGCCGGCGCAGGCGCTGGCGCTCGGCCCTGTCCAGGGCGGCGAGAAAGGGGTAGTGGGCCAGGGTCGTGTGCCACAGGGCTTCGGGAATGGCCTGCGGCGCCGATCCGCGCGGCCGCAGGCGCCGGCGCAGCCAGTCGAACATCAGTACAAATCCAGGCGCTGAGGGTCTGCGCCCGGTGTCAGTCGCAGCACCTGGGCGCGTGGCGGCTGGGCGCCGGCGTCCCAGTCGCTGAGCACGATGCGCCGCAGGCCTTCGCCCAGCGGGTGGTCGGCCGGGCGGTGGGTGTGGCCGTGGATCAGCGTGGTGGCGTTGGCCGCCTGCAGCCACTGGCGCGCCAGCGCCGCGTCGACGTCGGCGTAGGTCGCGTCGCTGCGCTTGCGCGCCTCGCTTCGTGCGCGCATCTGACGCGCAAGTGCCTGGCGCTCGGCTAGGGGGCGGGCCAGGAAATCCTGCTGCCAGTTCGGGCTGCGCACCTCGGCGCGAAAGCGCTGGTAGTCCAGGTCGTCCAGGCACAGGGCGTCACCATGGCTGAGCAGCCAGCGTTGGCCAGCGAAGGCCAGCACCGTGGGGTCCTCGAGCAGCCGCATGCGGCACTGGGCGGCGAAGGCCGGGCCGAGCAGGAAGTCGCGGTTGCCGTGCAGGAAGAACAGGGTGCAGCGCGCGGACGCCTCACGCAGGCAGTCGCCGCCGAGCGCTTCGAACGAACCGGGCGTTGCGGCGTCGTCGCCGACCCAGACCTCGAACAGGTCGCCCAGTATGAACAGGGCGTCGGCCGGCGTCTCGGCCAGGTAGCGCCGCCAGGCTGCGAAGGTGGCGGGCTCGCTGGCCTGCAGGTGCAGGTCCGAAATGAAGTCGACCGTGCGCCAGCCCGCGGGAGCGCTGAGCTCGGCGGGCCGGGGCACGGTCGCGGTGGACATGGTGGAGGAGATTGGTGTCAGTCGCCGCCGGGCCGCCCCAAGGCGACTGCGGCCCCCTTGGGGGGCAGCGCAGTACACGCAGTGACAAGCGTGGGGGCCATTTAAAGCGCGACGGCTTTCTCGATCACCACGTCGGTCTGGGGCACGTCATCGTGGAAGCCCTTGCGGCCGGTCTTCACGGCCTTGATCTTGTCCACCACCTCGGTGCCGGCGACGACCTTGCCGAACACCGCGTAGCCCCAGCCCTGGGCCGAGGGCGCGGTGTGGTTCAGGAAGCCGTTGTCGGCGACGTTGATGAAGAACTGCGCCGTGGCCGAGTGCGGTGCGTTGGTGCGGGCCATGGCGACGGTGTAGTTGTCGTTCTTCAGGCCGTTGTTGGCCTCGTTGTCTATCGGCGCGTCGGTGGGCTTCTGGTTCATGCCGGGTTCGAAGCCGCCGCCCTGGATCATGAAGCCGGGGATCACACGATGGAAGATGGTGTTGTCGTAGTGGCCCTTGCTCACGTAGCTCAGGAAGTTGGCGACCGACTTCGGGGCCTTGTCGGCGTCGAGTTCGAGCGTGATGACGCCGAGGCCGGCGATGTGGAGTTCGACTTGGGGCTTGCTCATGGCGGGGTCCTTATTTGACGAGGGTTGCGTTGCGGATGACCACGGGCGTGAGCGGCACGTTCTGGTGCATGCCGCGGTTGCCGGTGGCGGTGGTGCGGATCTTGTCGACCACGTCCATGCCGCCCACCACCTTGCCGAACACGGCGTAGCCGTGGCCGTCGGGTTGCGGGGCGTTCAGCATGGCGTTGTCCACCACGTTGATGAAGAACTGGGCGGTGGCCGAGTTCGGATTCGCGGTGCGCGCCATGGCGATGGTGCCACGGTCGTTCTTCAGGCCGTTGCCGGCTTCCAGCGGGATGGGCGCGCGCGTGGGCTTTTGCTGCATCTGCTCGTCGAAGCCGCCGCCCTGGATCATGAAGCCGTCGATCACGCGGTGGAACACCGTGCCGTCGTATTGCCGCTCGTTCACGTACTGGAGGAAGTTCTCCACGGTCCGGGGTGCCTTGACCGGGTTCAGCTCGAGCACGATGTCGCCGGCCGTGGTGGTCAGCTTGACGCGCGGCGCCTGCTGCGCGAGCGCTGTGCCAGCGGCCAGGGTCAAGGCGGTCAGGAGCAGGGCGGCGCGGCGCGGCCGCGAGAATGCGAAAAGGCTCATGGGCGGGTGTGCTTAC
>NZ_SCMM01000091.1:0-9365 GCF_005503345.1 Ramlibacter sp. 2FC | reverse complement strand
GGCGACAGGCCCAGCCACAGCAGCTGGGCCGGGCGCTGGGGCCGCAGCGGGGCTTGGGGATCGGGCGTGGCGCGCTGGCCCGTGGCGAGCAACTGAGCCGCCAGCGTGTCGAGCTCGGCCGCGGGCAGGCCCAGCAGCTCGAACAGGCGTGCCAGGCTGGCCCGCGTCGGCTCCGAAATCCGCTCGCCCTCGATCAGGTTGGCGAGGTTGATGCGCGCCTGCAGGTCCGAGATCTGGCCCGAGAGAAAGGCGTCTAGCTCGATGTCGCCGGCGTCGCGGTCGGCCGCCAGGAAGCTCGACAGGCGCGCCTCGCGCAGCGGCACGGCCCAGGGCTCGGCCAGGTGGTCGGCGCCGCCGGCGCGCGCGTCCTCGCGCAGGATCAGGCGTGCCCAGTCCAGCGCGCCATTGAGGATCCAGCCGGCCTGCGCGCGCTCGCGCTCGGCGGCCTCGACCTCCACGCTGCGCCACTGCTGCCACAGGGCGGCGGCCGCCAGCGTGGCCACCAGGGTGACGGTGAGCATGGCCGTGAGCAGGGCGGCGCCCCGCTGCCTTTTCATGACCTGCCTCCGCCCACGGTGGGGCTCGCCCAGTCCAGTGTCAGCTGGCCGTGGACGGCTTGGCCGGGGGGCAGGGTCAGCACCAGGCGAACGCCATCGGGCAGGCTGCTGGTGGTGCTGCCGTCGCTGGACAGCGGGTGGGTCCAGGCGTCGCCGCGGAAATAGAAGATCTGCCAGTCGGC
This sequence comes from Ramlibacter sp. 2FC, assembly GCF_005503345.1. Taxonomy (NCBI): domain Bacteria; kingdom Pseudomonadati; phylum Pseudomonadota; class Betaproteobacteria; order Burkholderiales; family Comamonadaceae; genus Ramlibacter; species Ramlibacter sp. 2FC. The sequence goes on along the minus strand of NZ_SCMM01000091.1, from coordinate 8,626 downwards.
CAGCGGCAGCAGGCTGACCTGGCGTGCCAGGTCCTCGGCCTGGGCCCAGGCCTGGGCGCTGCTCCAGGCCTGCTGCCAGGCCTCCTGGCTGCGCAGCGCGGGCGACTGCCAGCGCTGCCACTGACCGCCCGACACGTCGACGCGCCGGGTCCAGGCCACCACGCGCAGGCCATCGCCCAGGCTGGCGCCGCGCCGCGTCAGGCGCAGCACGCGACCGTCCCAGTCGAGCGCGCTCGGCGCGTTCCCGGAGGCCAGCGCGTCCAGGTCGGCCCGCCATTGCGCGAGGCTGGCCTGCAGCACCAGCAGCTCGTCGGCGCGCTGCCGCGTCTGGGCCTCGGCGCGTGCCATGCCGTCCAGCCCGCGCCAGCTCAGGATGGCCAGCAGCGCCATCACGGCCAGCGCCACCAGCAACTCGATCAGGGTGAAGCCGCGCGGGCGGCGAGCTGATCGGTTCATGATCAGAATCGCCCGATGACGGTGGAAAGGCGCAGCACCGGTGTGGCGCCGTCGCTGACCTGGGCGTCCACGCGCCGGAAGCTGGGGTTGGGCGTGGGGCGCACCGTCAGCGTCAGCTGCAGGCTGCGGCCGGCCTGCTCGCAGTCCAGCGTGCCGTCGCCCACGCCGGGCATCTGGCGCGCCAGGCGCAGCTTGGCCAGCTCGTTCTCGGCGCACAACTGGGCCAGCAGCAGGTCCGACTGGCGCTGGGCGTTGCGACTCAGCGCGGCCGTGGCCTGCAGGCCGGCGGTGAGGGCGATGGCGACGATACCCAGCGCCACCAGCACCTCGATCAGCGTGAAGCCCGCGCCGCGTTGCCGGGCCGTGAGCGAGCGTGTCCTGGCTCTCATGGTGGTAGTTCCTGCGGCTGGGCGGCGAAGGGCCGCAGCCCGTCGGTGGCGACGCGCCAGGCCGGGCCCGGCGTCCCCTCGCGCTGCAGCAGCACGGCCTGCGGGCCGATCAGCGGCTCGGGGCCGAGCACGATGCGCGCGGGGCCCTGGACCCGGGTGCCGGTGCCCAGCCAGTGGTCCGGCAGCGTGCCGGGCGGCAGGCCCTCGAAGGCGAAGCCCCCGGCCGTCGCCTGCCAGTGCACTGCCGCGCCGCTGGCGCGCGAGCGGGCCCGCGCCGCTTCGAACAGCGCCGCCAGCCGGTCGGCCTCGCGCTCCAGGCCCACCTGCGCGCTGTCGCGCAGCGCCAGGCTCACGCCCGCCGTGCCGAGCGCGATGATGGCCACGACCACCAGCAGCTCGAGCAGCGTGAAGCCCTTGTCCTTCAAATCACTGCCAGCTGCCGATGTCCGCATTCTTGCCCTCGCCGCCGGGCTGGCCGTCGGCGCCGAAGGACATCACGTCGATCTCGCCCTTCACGCCGGGGTTGAGGAATTGGTAGGGGCGGCCCCAGGGGTCGTTCGGCAGCTTGTCGAGGTAGGGCTTCCAGTTCGGCGGCACGGGCACCGTGGTGGGCTTGACGATCAGCGCCTGCAGGCCCTGCTCGGTCGAAGGGAAGCGCTGGTTGTCGAGCTTGTAGAGCTTGAGCGCCTGCATGAGGTTGTTGACGTCGGTGCGTGCGGCCGTGACGCGCGCGTCGTCGGCGCGGTCCAGCACATTGGGCACGATCAGGGCGGCCAGCACGCCGATGATCACCAGCACCACCATGAGCTCGATCAGGGTGAAGCCGTGGAGACGACGGCGCGCGCGGGAAAGCAGTTGGGGCATGGTGGTCGGAGGGGCTGTGAACGCTTCCATGATAATCGCCGCATGGCGACTCTTTCTCCAAGGCGGCTGGGCGTGCCGGCGCTCACTGCGCTGGTCTGGGCGCTGGCCGCGGCCAGCGCCTTGTACTGGGGGCTGCGCATCCGCGGCGAGGCCTCCGGCGGCCAGGCGCCCGCGCCGGTGGCCGCGCCGGCCGAGATGCAGCCCGATCCGCGGGCGGTCGCCCGGGCGCTCGGTGTCGAGGGCGAAGGCGCCGCCGCGCCGCCGGCCAGCGTCGCCAGCCGCTTTGCCCTGCAAGGCGTGGTGGCCTCGCCCTCCGGGGGCGGCTCGGCGCTGATCGCGGTGGACGGACAGCCTGCGCGCCCTTACCGCGTCGGCAGCGCCGTGGGCGAGGGATGGGTGCTGCGCTCGGTCGCGGCCCGGCAGGCGGTGCTGGCCGCCGAGGGTGGCGCCGCGGTCACGCTGGAGCTGCCGCCGCTCAAGCCCTAGCCGGCTCAGACGAGATCGCCGTGCTGGGTCTCGCCCAGCGCGGGGCTGCGCGGCGCTGGCGGCACCTGCTGCGCGCGCTGCAATTCGTCGTTGATGCGCCAGTAGGTGCCTGCCACCTCGAAGCCATGCCGGGCCTGAGCCTGCTGCGCGATCAGCGCCTCGACCTGGTTCAGCTGCGATGAGTCCTCCACGATCTCGGGGGAGAGGTCCACCATGACCAGGAAGCGCCGACCCCGCGTGTCGGCCGACAGCACCTTGAACTTGTAGTGCGAGGAGAGGATGCCGGCGCGCACCATGGCCTCGCGCACGATGGGGTAGAGCAGTTCGCGCTGCGCCACCCGGTCGGCCTTGCGCGTGTCGGCGGGCTGGATCGCCGGCTGCCTGACGGTCGGGGGCTGGGGCTGCGGCTGGGGAGCCGGCTTGGGGTTCAACCAGTTGAGCAGTGACATGGGCGGTGTGTCGATCAAAAGGCCGTTGACGCATGGGGGCCGCAAACGGGCCTTCATTCAGTGTATCGGCGGCCCGCGCTCCCACGGCCGGGTCGCGCCGGGCAATGTGTTGCCATTTGTGAGTGCCTGCCCGCGTTCAGCGGGGCTGCAGGTCGGTCGCGGGCAGGCAGCGCCACTGGCCATAGCCTGGCGCGTCCGGTGGCCACTGGTCGGCGCGCTCGGGGCAGGCGATGCCGCTTGCGAGCAGGCCGGCCGCGCGGATCACGCCGGCATGCGTGATCCAGCCCAGGGCCTGGCCTTCCAGTCGGGCCGCCCGGGCCTCGTCCCAGGCGGCGCCGACCCGGCGCATGAAGGTCTGCACCGACTCGCCGCCGCCGGGGCGATGCTGCGCGAAGTCGGCGCTCCAGGCCGCCAGCGCCGCGGCGCCCAGCGCCTCCCAGCGCTGCCCCTCCCAGGCGCCAAAGTCCATTTCGGCCAGGCGCGGGTCGGTGGTGCAGGCGAGGTCGGGCCGCAGCGCCGTCAGGGCCCCAGCCAGCTGCTGGCAGCGTTGGCGCGGCGAGCAGCGCAGCGCCAGGCCGGGCGGCAGGGCACCGGCCAGCCGCTCGGCGGCGCGCCGCGTGTCCTGCGGCTCGGCCGGGACGTCCAGCGCGCCATAGCAGACGCCGGGCGCGACCAGGGGCCGGGCGTGGCGTATCAGCCACAGCGTCATCGCAGCCAAGGCCCGAGCGCGAGCAGGGCACCGGCGTAGAACGCGATTTCGCAGACCTGCTGCGCGGCGCCCAGACCGTCGCCGGTGTAGCCCTGCAGCCGCCGCGCCAGCAGCCGGCCGATGACCGCCAGGCCCAGGGCGCTGGCGGCGCTGGCCACCAGCGCGAAGTCCAGGCCCTGCGACCAGGCGGCCAGGGCCAGCGGCGGCAGGCACCAGGCCAGCGCGGCCGCGAGCGCGCCGCCGCTGATCTGGTCGGCCAGCGGCTTGCTCTTGGAGCTGCCGCTGTCGCCCACATGGTCCAGGCCGCGCACCAGCAGCAGAGGCAGGCCGCGCGACAGCGCGTGCGCGCCGAGCAGGGCGCTGAGGGCCGCGGCCAGTCCCTGCGCGCCCAGCGCCGCAAGCAGCGCGAGCTTGGCCAGCAGGGCCAGCACCAGGGCCATGGCGCCGAAGGCGCCCAGGCGCGAGTCCTTCATGATCTCGAGCGCGCGCTGGCGGTCCCCGCTGCCGCCCAGGCCGTCGGCAAGGTCGGCCAGGCCGTCCTCGTGAAAGCCCCCGGTCAGCAGCACGCTGGCGACGGTGCTGGCCACGGCGGCGGCCAGCAGCGTGAAGGGACCGGGGGGAAAGCCCAGGACCACCAGGGCGTAGACCGCGCCGGCCACCGCGCCGACCAGCCAGCCCACGGCGGGGAAATGCGCCGCGCTGGCCCTCAGCATGGCCGGGCTGTAGCCCACCCAGTCGGCCAGCCGCCCGGTCACCGGCACGCGCGTGAAGAACTGCAGGGCCAGCAGCAGGTGGCGCACGAAGGCCATCGGGTGAACAGGCCCTAGCTCTGCAGGAACATGCGGTACACCGGGTTCTGCGTTTCCTCGACCCAGGGATAGCCCAGGGTGTCGAGGAAGCGCGCGAACGCCTTGTCGTCGGCCTTGGGCACTTGCAGGCCGACCAGGATGCGGCCGTAGTCGGCGCCCTGGTTGCGGTAGTGGAACAGGCTGATGTTCCAGTTCGGCCGCATCAGGCTGAGGAACTTGAGCAGGGCGCCGGGGCGCTCGGGGAACACGAAGCGCAGCAGGCGCTCGTCCTGCGCCAGGGCCGAGTGGCCGCCCACCATGTGGCGGATATGCTCCTTGGCCAGCTCGTCGTGCGTGAGGTCCAGCGCCGCGAAGCCATGGCGGCCGAAATTGGCCGCGATCTTCGTGCTCTCGCCCTTGGCGTGGGTGGTCAGGCCGACGAACACATGGGCCTTGGCGGCATCGCTGATGCGGTAGTTGAACTCGGTCACGTTGCGCGGGCCGCCCGGCAGGCTGCCTATGGCCTCGCAAAAGCGCCGGAAGCTGCCGCGCTCCTCGGGAATGGTCACGGCGAACAGCGCCTCGCGCTCCTCGCCGACCTCGGCGCGCTCGGCGACGAAGCGCAGGCGGTCGAAGTTCATGTTGGCGCCGCACAGGATGGCGGCGTAGGTCTCGCCCTTGGTCTTGTGCTGGGCCACGTACTGCTTGATCGCGGCCACCGCCAGGGCGCCGGCCGGCTCGACGATGCTGCGCGTGTCGACGAACACGTCCTTGATGGCGGCGCAGACCGAGTCGGTGTCGACCGTGATGTAGTCGTCGACCAGGCCGCGCGCCACGCGGAAGGTCTCCTCGCCGACCAGCTTGACCGCCGTACCGTCGGAGAACAGGCCCACGTCGGTCAGGGTCACGCGCTTTTTCGCGGCCACCGACTGGAGCATGGCGTCCGAGTCGTTCATCTGCACGCCTATCACCTTGACCTCGGGGCGCACTGCCTTGATGTAGTTGGCCACACCGGCGATCAGGCCGCCGCCGCCAATGGCCACGAACACCGCGTGCAGCGGCCCCTGGTGCTGGCGCAGGATTTCCATGGCGATCGTGCCCTGGCCGGCGATCACCTCGGGGTCGTCGAAGGGGTGGACGAAGGTCAGGCCTTCCTTCGCCTGCAATTGCAGCGAATGGTTGTAGGCGTCGGAGTAGCTGTCGCCATGCAGCACCACCTCGCCGCCCAGCGCCTTGACGGCGTCGATCTTGAGCTGGGGCGTGGTCACCGGCATCACCACCACGGCGCGCGTGCCGAGCTTGTGCGCGCCCAGGGCCACGCCCTGGGCATGGTTGCCGGCCGAGGCGCAGATCACGCCGCGCTGCAGCTGCTCGGGCGTGAGGTGGGCCATCTTGTTGTAGGCGCCGCGCAGCTTGAAGCTGAACACCGGCTGCTGGTCCTCGCGCTTGAGCAGCACCTTGTTGTGCAGGCGCCGGCTCAGGCTGCGCGCCGGCTCCAGGGCGGACTCCACCGCCACGTCGTAGACCCGGGCGGTCAGGATCTTCTTCAGGTAGTCGGCGGGTTTGAGATGGGCGGTGGTCTTCTTGGCTGGCGCTGGCTTCATGGTTATCCCTCTGTCCGCATCATAGAGGACGGGAATCAGGCCATGGCCCCAAGAAAAAAGCCCCGAACCTTGCGATTCGGGGCTGAATCCACCTTTTTCAGAGGGGTGGAGGAGACAACTTGCGCATGCGCTTTGCATGCATGGCCTCTAGTGTAGCGATAATTTGCTGCAATGCAACACCGTCTTGCGTCCTGGCAGTGTCAAATTGCGACAAAAACGGCATGTATTAGCGGAATTTATTGATTTCAAGTCAGCTTAATTCAACCAATCGAGGAATCAGGCATGGAATGCACAGTCAGCTGGACCGGCGCCACGGGCGCGCGCTCGGGCATGGGCTTTATCGCGGAAACGGGCAGCGGCCATGTGCTGGCCATGGATGGCGCCCCGGACGCCGCCAAGCCGGAGAACGGCGGCCAGAACCTGGCGCCGCGCCCCATGGAGACGGTGCTGGCCGGCACCGGCGGCTGCACCGCCTACGACGTGGTGCTGATCCTCAAGCGCGGGCGGCATGACGTGCGCGGCTGCTCGGTCAAGCTGACCAGCGAGCGCGCCGAGACCGACCCCAAGGTGTTCACCAAGATCCACATGCATTTCACCGTGAGCGGCCGCGGCATCCCCGTTGCCGCGGTGGAGCGCGCGATCGCGATGAGCCACGACAAATACTGCTCGGCCAGCGTCATGCTGGCCAAGACAGCCGAGATCACGACCAGCTTCGACCTGCTCGAAGTCTGAACGTCTATACGTAGTGCGCCGTGGCCGTCATCACCCTGGCCGCGGCGCGCATCAGGCCCCGCACCGGGGCCGGCAGGGGCGCGCCGCCCGCCTGCAGGGCCTGGTCCGCATGGCGCGCCTCGTCGTCCTTCATCTGTGCCACGATGGCGCGCGAGGCATGGTCGCCCTCGGGCAGCCGCTCCATGTGGCTGGCCAGGTGGGCCTCGACCTGGCGCTCGGTCTCGACCACGAAGCCCAGGCTGAGCCGGTCGCCACCGAGACGGCCGGCCGCCAGGCCGATCGCGAAGGCGCCTGAGTACCACAGCGGGTTGAGCCGCGAGGGCCGGTCGCCCAGTTCGGCCAGCCGGGCCTCGGTCCAGGCCAGGTGGTCGGTCTCGTCGCGCGCAGCGGCCTCGAAATGCTGGCGCAGCGCGGCATCGCGCGTGACCAGGGCTTGCGAGGCATAGAGCGCCTGGGCGCAGACCTCGCCCACATGGTTGACGCGCATCAGGGCGCCGGACTCGCGGCGCTCGGCGGGCGTCAGCGCGCCGGCCTCGGCGGGCACCGTGGGGCAGGGCCGCGCGGCGCGCGGGGTGGCGAACAGGGTGCGCAGCGCGCTGTCGGCGGCGGTGATCAGACGGTCCATGCAAAGCTCCGGGCTGGCCTCGCGGGGCAGCCAAGCATCGGATTTTGCCATCTGGAACCGAGTCGGGGGGCTGTGGCGCATGCCCCACGCCGCATTGGACATCTGTTGCATGCATGCAACGAAAACCGGGCTGTAGTACGAAAAACCGCCGCGCAAGCTTGGCGCCCGGCTGGGGCGTCTGGTGCAATAGCGTCAACTTCCCAAAAGGAGGTTGGCCCGGGGAACCGGCGGGAACATCCGATGAACCCCTCGCACCGGCGCCCTATGTTTAACCTTGGAGAAACTTGTAATGAAAAAATCTCTGATTGCCCTGGCTGTGCTGGCTGCTTCCGGCGCCGCGATGGCTCAATCGTCCGTGACCCTGTCGGGCAACATCAACCTGGGCGTGGTGAAGAACAGCGGCTCCAGCGCCAAGCTCGACGCCGCCAACGGCGCCACCCAGATCAAGTTCGCCGGTACGGAAGACCTGGGCGGCGGCCTGAAGGCCACCTTCGCGCTGGCCCAGCGTCTGAGCCCCGAGTCGGGCGGCAACGACGGCACGCTGAACCAGCGCCCCACCTTCCAGGGTGAGTCGACCGTCGGCCTGGCCGGCAACTTCGGCGCCGTCAAGCTCGGCCGCCAGCTGACCGCCCTGCAAGGCCCGGTCAACGCCACCGACCCCTGGGGCACCTGGACCGTTGGCTCCACCGCCAACCTGGCCTCCGGCTACAGCACCGATCCCCGTCAGGCTGACGGTGCCGGCGCCGGCCGTACCGATGCCATCACCTACGCCAGCCCCAGCTTCGCCGGCTTCTCGGTTGCGGCCAGCCTGGGTCTGAAGAACTCTGCCGGCAGTGTCACCAGCACCAGCGTTGTCAACACCGCCGACGCCGGCAGCACGACTGACCCTGTCATCACCACGACCACGGCTGGTTCGACCCAGGCCAAGAACCTGGGCAGCATCTGGCTGACCTACGCCAACGGCCCCGTCATGATCGGTGGCGGCTTCGAGCAGAACCGTCGTGACGACGAGGTCGGTGCGATCCTCGGCACCTACGACTTCGGCATCGTCAAGCTGGGCGCCGGCTACAGCCAGGTCGACACGGTCGCCATCGCTGGCGAGAAGCGCAAGAACTGGAACCTGATGGCCAGCGCGCCGTTCGGTCAGTTCACGGTCAAGGCCGGCTACAACAACAGCAAGGCCGAAGGCACCGAGCTGAAGACCACCAAGTACGGTATCGGTGGCGAGTACGCCCTGTCCAAGCGCACCTACCTGTACACGACCTTCGGCCGCAGCAAGACCGACGGCGCTACCGCCGTCAAGGGCTTCGACATCGGCATGAACCACGCCTTCTGATTTTGCGGACGGGCTTGTCCCGTCCTGAAATCGATGGATTCAAAACCCCGCTGCTTGCAGCGGGGTTTTTTTCGTGGTGCGCCCGGCAGGGCGCACCCACTCGGAGGTGAAAGTCCTCTACTCGCCCGGCAAGGGGAAGAGTTAGCCGAAGGCAAGGGTTTCGCGGGCGACTGCGAGTCTGAAGGAAG
>NZ_SCMM01000090.1:0-9486 GCF_005503345.1 Ramlibacter sp. 2FC | reverse complement strand
CCCCGGCACCGCCCGCCCCGGCCCGCGTCGAGCTGCCGTCCAGCGACGCCGACTACCTGAACAACCCCAAGCCGCCCTACCCCCCCCTGAGCCGACGCCTGGGCGAGCAGGGCAAGGTGGTGGTGCGCGTGCTGATCGCCGTCGACGGCAGTGCGCAGAAGGCCGAGATCCGCAGCTCCAGCGGCTACGAGCGCCTGGACCAGGCGGCGCTGGCCACGGTGCTGCGCTGGCGCTACCTGCCCGGAAAGCGCGGCGGCGTGCCCGAGGCCATGTGGTTCAACGTACCGATCAATTTTGTTTTGGAGTAATCAAGTTATGGAATCGCAATTCGGCCTGGTCAGCGTCTGGACCCAGGGTGACTGGGTGACCAAGGGCGTGGCCCTGCTGCTGCTGGGCATGTCGCTGGCCTCGTGGATGGTCATCCTGATCAAGGCGCTCGACATCCTCAGGTACAAGAAGCTGGCCGCCGGCACCGAGGCCTTCTGGCACAGCGCCGACTTCGCCGAGGGGCTGGGGCGGCTCGCGCCGCAGGCCGGCAACCCCTTCCATGCCCTGGCCACCGAAGGGCGCGAAGCCGCCGCGCACCACCGCGCCACCAAGGCCCAGTTGCACGACAGCCTGGACGTGAGCGACTGGGTGACGCGCTGCCTGCGAAACAGCATCGACGACACCACGGCCCACCTGCAGTCGGGCTTGGCCATCCTGGCCTCGGTCGGCTCGACGGCGCCCTTCGTGGGCCTGTTCGGCACCGTCTGGGGCATCTACCACGCCCTGCTGGGCATAGGCGCGGCGGGCCAGGCCACCATCGACAAGGTGGCCGGACCGATCGGCGAGGCGCTGATCATGACCGCGCTGGGCCTGGCGGTGGCCATCCCCGCGGTGCTGGGCTACAACGCCCTGGTGCGCGGCAACAAGTCGGTGCTGGTCAAACTCAACCGCTTCGCGCACGACCTGCACGCCTACCTGGTGACCGGCGCGCGCGTCAGCGGCGGCGGCGAGGGCAAGGTCGTCCCGATGAAGAAGGCCTGAGGAACAGCAGCCATGGCCTTCGGAACCCAGGACGAACCCGACGAGGTGATGAACGAGATCAACATGACGCCGCTGGTCGACGTGATGCTGGTGCTGCTCATCATCTTCATCATCACGGTGCCGGTGATGAAGCACGCGGTCAACGTGGACCTGCCGAGTGCCAGCAACCAGCGCGAGCAAGTCAAGCCCGAGACCGTGCGCCTGTCGGTGCAGGCCGATGGCGGCTACTACTGGAACGAGTCGCGCGTCGCCGACGAGGCCCTGCCCGCCCTGCTGCAGGCCGAGGCCGCCAAGCAGCCGCAGCCCGACCTGCATATCCGTGGCGACAAGGCCGTGCGCTACGAGCGCGTGGCCCAGGCCATGGCGGCGGCGCAGCAGGCCGGCCTCAGAAAGATCGGCTTCATCACCGAACCCAAGCACTGATCGAGCCAGGAAAGGCGTTCTGCGATGCACAACCTGTCCAACAAGGCCTCCCTCTTCGGCGCCGATGGCCGCCCCCAGGCGAGCAACGCGCCCACGGCGCCGGATGGCGCCGCACGCACGGTGCACAGCCAAGAGCTGCTGCAGGGCCGCAAGGCCGTCGAGATCAGCCACAACGGCGCGATCTACCGGCTGCAGGCCACCCGGCTCGGCAAGCTGATCCTGACCAAGTAAGGCCAGGGCCGAATCTCATCGTGGGACGATGGCCCGGCCGCAGGCCGTGCCGTCGCTTGAGCCAGCCACGGGGGTGGATGCCGCCCAGCCACGCTCTTTTTTCGCCTCCGGCAAACATGCAAAAAGCCGACCCAGGGTCGGCTTTTTGCTGCCCGCTCGCGGGCGGGCCTGGCGGAATCCGCCGGACTCAGAGACCGATGGCGGCAATGCCGGCGCGGGCGATCTGCGCGTCCTCGGTGGACTTCACGCCGCTCACGCCCACGGCGCCCAGGCACTGGCCATCCTTGACGATGGGCACGCCGCCCTCGAGCAGGCCGTTCAGGCCCGGCGCGCTGAGGAAGGACACGCGGCCCCCGTTGATCATGTCCTCGTAGACCTTGCTCTCGCGGCGGCCCACGGCGGCCGTGTGCGCCTTGGCCGGCGCGATCTGCGCCGAGATGGGCGCGGCACCGTCCAGGCGCTGCAGGTGCAGCAGGTGGCCGCCGTCGTCGACGACGGCGATGCTCACGGCCCAGTTGTTCTTCAGGGCTTCGGCCTCTGCGGCAGCGGCGATGGCCTTGACGTCGGCAAATTCGAGGGTGGGTTTGGTCTTCATGGCTGGAACTTCGGTGAAACGCTCAAGCATAACGGCTTGCACCTCGGCCACTGCCCCATCCGGTGGCAAAAGTACCCTCACAAAAAGTAGGAGGCCCCCGCGCGGGAAATCGACCGTGCAGCGGCGATACCCCTAGAATCAGCGCAGTCCGCGCCTTGCGGCCGCAGAAGACATGGAGAAACCTCAATGAACGATCGCGTGACTACCCTGGCGTCCGCTGCCGGCTATGGCCTTGCCGCCTCGCAGGCCCAGCGCAACAAGGTGCTGCGCAATACCTACTGGCTGCTGGCCCTGAGCCTGCTGCCCACCGTGCTCGGCGCCTGGCTGGGCGTGGCCACCGGCGTCACCAGGGCGCTGAGCGGCGGGCTCGGCCTGATCGTCTTCCTCGGCGGCGCCTTCGGCTTCATGTTCGCCATCGAGAAGACCAAGAACTCGGCCGCCGGCGTGCCGGTGCTGCTGGGCTTTACCTTCTTCATGGGCCTGATGCTCTCGCGCCTGATCGGCATGGTGCTGGGCTTCAAGAACGGCTCGGACCTGATCATGACCGCCTTCGCCGGCACGGCCGGCGTGTTCCTGGTCATGGCCAGCCTGGCCACCGTGATCAAGCGCGACCTGTCCGGCATGGGCAAGTGGCTGATGGTGGGCGCACTGGCCATCATGGTCGGCGGCATCATCAACGTCTTCGTCGGCTCCACCGCCGGCATGATGGCGATCTCCGTCATGGCGATCGGCATCTTCAGCGCCTACATGCTGTACGACCTCAAGCAGATCATCGACGGCGGCGAGACCAACTACATCAGCGCCACGCTGGCCCTGTACCTGGACCTGTTCAACGTGTTCCAGAGCCTGCTGGCCCTGCTCGGCATCATGGGCGGCGAGCGCGACTGAGGTCGTGAATCTTTCTGCTGCGCGGGCCGATCTCAGGCCTGCGCTGCTCGCCGTACGGGAGTACGGCTGCGCTGCTCGACCTGACCTCGACCCGCTCGCGACGAAATCTTCACAACCTCAGAGCACATCGTGCGATCACAACAAAGGGACCCGCGGGTCCCTTTGTGTTTGGTGCACGAACGCTCAAACGAGGTCGAACACCGCCATGCTCTCCACATGCGCCGTGTGCGGGAACATGTTGACCACGCCCGCGGCGCTGCAGCGGTAGCCCGCCTGATGCACCAGCAGGCCGGCGTCGCGCGCCAGCGTGGCCGGGTTGCAGCTGACGTAGACGATGCGCTTGGGCGGCGTCCAGCCTTCGGCACCGTCCGGCAGCGGCTGGGCGCCTTCGGCGCCGATGCGCGACTGCTGCAGGTCGGCCAGGGCCTTGGCCAGCGCGAACGCGCCTTCGCGCGGCGGATCGACCAGCCATTTGTCGGCAGCGCCGTCGGCGACCAGGGCCTGCGGCGTCATCTCGAACAGGTTGCGCGCGACGAAGCGCGTGGGCGCCAGGGGACGGCCAGCCGGGGCCTGCTCCTGGTTGCGCCGGTAGTTCTCGCGCGAGCGCGCGACCAGCACCTCGCTGCCCTCCACACCCAGCACCTCGCGCGCCTGGGTCGCGATCGGCAGGGTGAAGTTGCCCAGGCCGCAGAACCAGTCGATCACGCGCTCTTGCGCTTGCGCATCGAGCAGGCGAAGCGCGCGCGAGACCAACACGCGGTTGATGTAGGGGTTGACCTGGGTGAAGTCGGTGGGCTTGAACGGCATGGTGATGCCGAACTCGGGCAGGCCGTAGGCCAGCTCGGGGCCAGGGTCCAGCAGGTGCACGGTGTCCGGCCCCTTGGGCTGCAGCCACCATTGGATCTGGTGCTGGGCCGCGAAGGCGCGCAATCGCGCCAGGTCGTCCTGGGACAGGGGCTCGAGGTGGCGCAACACCAGGGCCGTCACCTCGTCGCCGCAGGCCAGCTCGATCTGCGGGCAGGTCTCGCGCGCGTCCATGGCATAGATCAGCTCGCGCAGCGGCACCAGCATGGCGCTCACATGGGGTGGCAGCACCTGGCAGACCTTCATGTCGGCCACGTAGCGGCTCTTGCGCTCGTGGAAACCCACCAGCACCTCGCCCTTCTTGTGCACATGGCGCACCGACAGGCGCGCGCGGTAGCGGTAGCCCCAGGCCGGCCCCTCGATGGGCCGCAGCAGCGTTTCGGCCTTGACCTTGGCCAGGTGCCAGAGGTTGTCCTCCAGCACGCGCTGCTTGACGGCCACCTGGGCGCCGGCATGCAGGTGCTGCATCTTGCAGCCGCCGCAGGCGCCGGCGTGCAGGCCGAAATGCGGGCAGCCGGGGCGCACGCGCTGCGCCGACTCCTGGTGCAGCTCCGTCAGCGTGGCCTGCTCCCAGTTGTTCTTCCTGCGGTTGACCTGGACCGACACCAGCTCGAAGGGCAGCGCGCCCTCGACGAACACCACCTTGCCGTCGGGCCGGCGCGCAATGCCCTGGGCCTCGATGTCGAGCGCATCCACGCGCAGCCAGCCCTCGGGCAGGGGCTTTTCAGTACGGTTTTCTTCTGTCATGCCGGGATTGTCTCAGGCCCGGGAACGGGCGCTGTCAGTGCCGGCGGACAACCCTCACAGCAGGGCGTCCTTGCCGACGCCCTGGCGCACCATGTGGCGCTTGAGCTTGAGCAGCGCGTCGTTCTGGATCTGGCGCACCCGCTCGCGCGTCAGGCCCAGCCGGTCGCTCAGCACCTCCAGGGTCTCGGGCTCGCGCTCGTGCAGGCCGAAGCGCCCTTCCAGGATCTCGCGCTCGCGTGCCGACAGCGCGTCTATCCAGCCCTGCAGCAGGCGCTCGACCTCGTGGCTCTGGGTCACGTCGGTGGGGTCGATGGCCAGGTCGTCGACCATGGTGTCGCCCAGCGAATATTCGTCCTCGGGCGATCCGGTGGTGGCGTCCAGCGAGCGCGGCGTCTCGGCCATCGCCAGCAGCTGGGCCACCTCGTGCACGTCGCGCCCCAGCAGGGCCGCCACGTCGTCCACGCGCACGCCGTCGGGGCGGCAGGCGGCAAACAGCGGGTCGTTCTCGAGCGTGCGGCGCGCGCGCAGCACCTGCTGCAGCTCGCGCACGATGTGCACGGGCAGGCGTATCACGCGCCCCTGGTTCATGACCGCGCGCTCGACCGCCTGGCGTATCCACCAGGTCGCGTAGGTCGAGAAGCGAAAACCCCGCTCGGGCTCGAACTTGTCGATCGAGTGCATCAGGCCGAGGTTGCCCTCCTCGATCAGGTCGCTCAGCGGCACGCCGCGGCCGAAATAGCCCTTGGCGACACTGACCACCAGCCGCAGGTTGTGCTCGATCATGGACTGGCGCGCCGCGAAGTCGCCGGCCCGGGCGCGCATGGCCGTTTCGAACTCTTCCTCGGGGGTGAACAGCCCGGTGCGGCGCACCTCGCGCAGGTACAGCGTGAGCGTGTCGCCGGACTCGCCGGTCACGTCCTCCGCCTCCAGCGCAACGGGCTCCTCCGGCGGCGGCTCCACCGGGGGCTTCGCGCTGGGCTGGAGCACCGCGGCAGCGGCCCTGGGTAAGCGGGCCGCTCTGTGCACAAGCGCATCCGGAGCTCCCCTCGGTTGACTTCCGTTGCGCTTGTTCATGGCGGCTACCTGGCTGGCAGGTACCTGGCCGGGTCGACCGGCTTGCCCTGCTTGCGGATCTCGAAATGCAGTTTCACCCGGTCGGCATCGCTGTTGCCCATCTCGGCGATCTTCTGCCCCTTGCGCACGGTCTGGTCTTCCTTGACCAGCAAGGTCTGATTGTGCGCGTACGCGGTCAGGTAGGTGTTGTTGTGCTTGAGGATGACCAGGTTGCCGTAGCCGCGCAGGCCTGCGCCCGCATAGACCACGCGCCCATCGGCCGCCGCCAGCACGGCTTCGCCAGCCTTGCCGCCTATGTCCAGGCCCTTGTTCTTGGCCTCGTCGAAACTCGCCAGCAGCGTGCCGTTGCTCGGCCAGATGAAGGCGAGCTCGTCCTCGCCATTCGCGGCCGCGGCCGGCGCAGTCGCTGCAGCGGGAGCCGGCGCGGCCGCCGCCGAAGCGGACGCACGCGGCGCGCTGGCCGCCTGCGCGGGCGCCACGGCGGCCGGCGTGACCGCGGAGGCCGTGACGGGCTTGGTCACCACGCCACCAGCCTCGGTGGTGGTGGTGACCACCGGCGGCACGACGCGCAGCACCTGACCGACCTCGATCAGGTTGGGGTTGTCCAGATTGTTCCAGCGCGCGATGTCGCGCCAGGCCTGGCCGGTTTCCAGGCCGATGCGCATCACGGTGTCACCCGGGCGCACCGTGTAATAGCCGGGCTTGCCGGCGTTCTCTGCGCCCGGCAGCGCCTTGACAGCGGGATCCGTGGTCGTGCCGCTGCGCATGCCGCGGTCTTCCACGGGGGCGCGCTGCGTCGAACGCGTGGTGCAGCCGACAAGCACCAGACTGGCCACCAACACCACCCATCCCTGACGACGAAAACCCTGCATAAATTCTTTCCCTTACACGACCCCCGATTTTAGGGGGACAAAGTGAACCGCCTCAAGCACGCTCTGCCGAATTCCCTGGGGCGTCTTGTCGAGCACCACCAGCGCCTGCGTACCTGCAGCCTGGTGCATGGGCGCGACCAGGCGCCCGCCTGGCGCCAGCTGGTCGATCCAGCACTGCGGCAGGGCATCGCCTCCGGCCGCCGCGATGATGCCCGCATAGGGCGCGCCCTTGGCGAAACCCGCCATGCCATCGCCGAACAGCAGGTGCACGTTCGCCAGCCGCAGGGGGCGCAGGTTCTCGCGCGCCTTGTCGTGCAGGCCGCGCAGACGCTCGATGCTGTAGACCTCGGTCGCGACCTGGCTCAGCACCGCCGCCTGGTAGCCGCAGCCGGTGCCGATCTCGAGCACGCGCCCGATCCGCCCCTGAGCACCATTGCGCAGCAGCTCGATCATGCGCGCCACCACGTTGGGCTTGGAGATGGTCTGGCCCAGGCCGATCGGCAGGCTGGTGTCCTCGTAGGCCTGGTTGGCCAGGGCGGTGTCGACGAAGCGATGGCGCTCCACGTTGCCCATGGCGGACAGCACCTGCGCGTCACGCACGCCCTGCGCGGCCAGCTTGGCCACCATGCGCGCACGCACGGCACCGGAATCCATGCCCACGCCCTGGGGCTGGGAACGCTGCGGGACGGGCGCGCTGCGTCCGGCCTCGGCCGGACGCGCCGGCGCGGGGCGCCCCGCGGAAAAGTCGATGCGCGCGGGAAAACGCGGGCGCTGCGTCATGCGTCGCCCCCGCCCGAGAGCCGCGCCGCGGTCTGGGCCCAGTAGCCCAGGTGCTCATGGGCCGTGAGGTCGACCATCAGCGGTGTCAGCGACATGTGACCCAGGGTCGTGGCATGGAAATCCGTGCCCTCGGCGTCGTCCATGGCCGGTCCGGCCCCGCCGATCCAGTACATGGTGTCGCCGCGCGGGCTGGGCTGGGTGATCACCTTCTCGGCCGCGTGCCGGCGGCCCAGCCGGCAGACTTTCAGTGGCTTGATCTGCTCCAGCGGCAGGCTGGGGATGTTCACGTTGAGCAACCAGGGCTGATGGCCGATCAGCCGCTGCTGGTCGATCTGTTGCACCAGCTCGCGCGCCTTGAGCGCAGCCGCCTCGATATGGGCCCAGCCTTTCTCGATCTGCGAGAACGCGATCGCCGGGACGCCGAACAGGTAACCCTCCATGGCCGCCCCCACGGTGCCCGAGTAGATGGTGTCGTCGCCCATGTTGGCACCGTTGTTGATCCCCGAGAGCACGAGGTCGGGCCGGTAGCCCAGCAGGCCGGTCAGCGCCACGTGCACGCAGTCGGCCGGCGTGCCGTTCACGTAGCGAAAGCCGTTCGATGCGCGGTGCACGTAGAGCGGCGAATGCAGGGTCAGCGCGTTGGACTTGGCGCTGTTGTTCTGCTCGGGCGCCACCACTTCGACCTCGGCCACGGTCTTGAGCGCCTCGTACAGTGCGACCAGGCCCGGAGCCTGGTAGCCGTCGTCGTTGGAGATGAGGATTTTCATGGCGTTACAGCGTGCAAGCGATTGTAGGTTGCGCACCGCCGGTCGCTCCTGGGACATGGCCGCCACCGGCCCCCGCCTATGATGGCCGGATCCGCAACCGAGATCGAGGAGAGCCGACCGTGCATGCCTGGCTGTGTGAAAACCCCGTGGGCGTCGACGCCCTGACCTGGAAGGAGCTGCCGACGCCCGAGCCCCGCGCCGGCGAGGTGCTGGTCGAGATCCAGGCCGCGAGCCTGAACTTTCCCGACCTGCTGATCGTGCAGAACAAGTACCAGCACAAGCCGGCCCTGCCCTTCGTGCCGGGCTCAGAATACGCGGGCACCGTGGTCGCCCTGGGCGAGGGCGTGACCGGGCTGCAACCCGGCCAGCGTGTCGCCTGCCTGGCCGGCACCGGCGGCTTCGCCACCCACACGCTGGCGCAGGCCGCGCAATGCCTGCCGCTGCCCGACAGCTTCCCGCCGGTCGACGCGGCGGCCTTCATCATGACCTATGCCACCTCGCACCACGCCCTGCTCGACCGCGGCCAGCTCAAGGCCGGCGAGACCGTGCTGGTGCTCGGCGCCGCCGGCGGCGTCGGCACGGCCGCGATCCAGATCGCCAAGGCCGCCGGGGCCCGCGTGATCGCAGCCGCCTCCAGCGACGAGAAATGCGCGCTGTGCGCGTCCATAGGCGCCGATGCGACCATCAACTACAGCCGTGAGAACCTGCGCGAGGCGCTGAAGGCCCTGACCGAAGGGCGCGGCACGGACCTGGTCTACGACCCCGTGGGCGGCGACCTGGCCGAGCCGGCCTTCCGTGCCATCGCCTGGCGCGGCCGCTACCTCGTGGTGGGCTTTGCCGCGGGGCCCATACCCGCGCTGCCGCTGAACCTGGCGCTGCTCAAGGGGGCGTCCATCGTCGGCGTGTTCTGGGGCGACTTCGCGCGCCGCGAACCCCAGGCCAACGCCGCCATGATGGCCGAGCTGGGCCGCTGGTACGCCGAGGGCAGGATCAAACCCGTGATCGACCGCACCCTGCCCATGCAGGAGCTGAAGGCCGCCTACGCCCTCATGGGCTCGCGCGGCGTCAAGGGCAAGCTGGTGCTGGTGAACTGAGCGCAGCACGCCAATCGGCATAGGGGGCCTCCATGATCGGAGGCACCCCTGCCACACCACCCGGCATGCGGGTCCGCACCGGGCGGTTCGAGAGCTTGAGGTCATGACAGCCTTGGCACTCC
>NZ_SCMM01000008.1:0-112259 GCF_005503345.1 Ramlibacter sp. 2FC | reverse complement strand
ACGCTGACGCAGTCGGCCGAGCTGGACCATGTGGGCGCGGGTAACGACCTGCAGATCGCGCTGGCGGCGGGCAAGGTGAGCCTGAGCGCGACGGCCACGACCACGGACGGCGACGGCGACACGGCGACGGCGACGGTGAGCGCGGACCTGGGCGGCAACATCCGCTTCGACGACGACGTGCCCAGCGTGACGGCAGGCGCGGTGGCCGACGGCGGCATCATTCTGAGCACGGAGGATCCGGCGACGGACGGCGTGCCCACGGATACAGACACGGCCAGCGCGAGCTTCGCGGCGGCCTTCCTGGCGGCGGCGGTACCGGTGTACGGCGCCGACGGCGCGGGCAGCACCGTGATCAGCGGCTACACGCTGTCGATCACGGGAGGCAACGGCACGGCCTCTGGGCTCACCAGCAACGGCCTGGCGATCACGCTGGCCAAGGTGGGCAACGACGTGGTGGGCAGCACCGCGGCGGGCGAAGTGTTCCGCATCAGCGTAGCCAGCAACGGCACCATGACGTTGTCGCAGTCGGCGGAAGTGGACCATTTGGGCGCGGGCAACGACCTGCAGATCGCGCTGGCGGCTGGGCTGGTGACGCTGAGCGCGACGGCGACCACCACGGACGGCGATGGCGACACTGCCACGGCGCAGGTGAGCGCAGACCTGGGCGGCAACATCAGCTTCGCAGACGATGTACCGGTGTTCTCCATCGTCAACGACGGCGCAGATGCGGGTACGGCGGTCAGTATTTCGGCGCCCAACCCGGCCACCAATACGACATATGCCGGACAGTTTGCGGACTGGACTTATGGTGCAGACGGCCCTCAATCGACGCCCACGCTGTCGGGTGTGACAGGCAATGTGAGTCTCAACTCCGGCACGAGTTCCAGCCTGGTCATCGACCTGAAGGATGCAAGCAACAATCTCGTCGGCCAGCTGACCTTGAATGCGGATGGAACCGATTCGCTTCAGGTTTTCCATCGTGCTCCCACGATGGTCACGGACACGCTGCTGACGAGCGACGTGACCGCATCCGGGCCGGGGCTGGTGAAGACGATCAATAGCAGCATTTCAGGCTTGGTGATCACCATCACTGGCAGCGATGGCAACGCCACGCCGAATCAATCATCCGACGAGGTGAATCCGAGCGCCCAGGGTTGGGCCATCAAGGACAACCAGGTTGATGTGGGAGAGTCAATCACCTTCTCCTTCAATCAGAGCGTGGATCGCTTCAGTTTCGTTGCGGACGGTTTTAGCGGAAACCCGAATGATTCCGCTCTTGACGCCGATGCTCTAGGTGATGTTGGCCTGACCATCCGCGTCTACTACGATGCCGCGAAGACCATCTATGAGGACTTCACGAACATCACTGTCAACTCTGGCGGTACGGTTCAGATCGCCGACTTGTCTGGTTTTGGCACCACCGTAGGCGGCGTCACCTACACCTCGTTCTACGGTGTCAACATACTGAGCGACAACTCCCAGGACAGCAACGACGGCTTCAGGCTGAACAGTGTCACGGTGTCGAAAGTCTCGTCCGAGCTTCCGCCCGACCTCGACTACAGCTTCACGCTGAATATTGTGGACGGGGATGGCGACGCTGTCGCGCAAAGCTTCAGCGTCCATCTCGACGGCGACTCGTCCGGTAGCTTGGCGGTCGAGGCAATTGCCGGCACGTCGGGCGCGAACACGCTTGTCGGCACGGGGGCTGCAGACGTTCTCATTGGCGGCGCCGGCAACGATACGCTGGAAGGCGGTGGGGGCGCTGACGTCTTCAAGTGGAGCCTGAGCGACGAGGGGACCGTGGCGTCGCCCGCCGCCGATGTCGTCAAGGACTTCAACCTGGCGCCCGTGGCCTCCGGCGGCGACGCGCTGGACCTGAAGGATCTGCTGACGGGCGAGCATGCGAATTCGGCAAGCCTGGATGCCTATTTGGACTTTGGCCAGAATGGCAGCGGCCAGACCGTGATTTCTGTCCATACCGGTGGCGCCGACAGCCCCGTGACGCAAACCATCACGCTGGAGAACGTGCAATACACTGCGCTGCAGACCTATGCGGGTGGAACCTCTGATGCCGCCATCATTACCAAGCTGCTGACCGATGGCAATCTGAAGACCGACGTCTGATCTGCGTGCAGAGTGGCCTGCTTCAGCAGGCCGGATCGGTGCCTTCGAGGCAGATCGCTCAAGCGGTCTGCCTCTTCTCTTTTGGGCGTGAGGTGCGTCGAGAGGCGCCTTACCGGCCCCGGACATTCAGCCAGGAGGAGGCCTCAGTGAGACTCTCATCGAAGCCGTGATGCAACTGGCCGTAAAGCCCGATCACCCGCCGCACATAAGCCCGCGTCTCGGGAAACGGCGGCACGCCCTTGTAGTGGTCCACCCGCCCCTCGCCCGCGTTGTAGGCCGCCAGGGCGTAGGCGATGTTGCCGCGGTAGTAGGACAGCAGCCAGCGCAGGTAGGCCATGCCGCCGCGCAGGTTCTGGGTGGCGTTGTAGGCGTTGCGCACGTTGAAGCGCTCGGCGGTGTCGGGGATCAGCTGCATCAGGCCCATGGCGGCCTTGGGCGACTGGGCGCCGGTCTCGAAATTCGACTCGACCGCGATCACCGACAAGACCAGGCGCGGGTCTAGCGCGTACCAGGCGCTCAGCGTGCGGGTCAGGGGGACGACCCAGCGCTTGTGCGCGGGCAGGGACTCGATGAAGCGGTCGATAGCCGGCTGGCCGTCCGATGCGAGCTCGAAGGACAGGCCATTGACGGCGGGCGGCGCAGCCTTCTCGGGCAGCTGCGCCAGGGTCACGCAAGCCGGCAGTTCAGCTGAACTCAGCTGGATGCTGTCGAGCATCTTGCCGGCCTCGGCATGGCCCTGGGCCGCGGCCTGCGAGAACAGGGCGGCGGCCAGCGGCCGGCTTTCAGGCACGCCGCGGCCAAAGGCATACAGCATGCCCAAGCGGTACTGGCCTTCTATGCTGCCCAGACGCGAGGCTTCGCAGTAGAGCGCGGCGGCCTGCCAGGCCTTGTCCTGCGTGTCGGTGCCGGCTTCCAGCTTGCTGGCTCTATGCATCAGGCCGCGCAGTGCCGGCGGTTCGTCCTCCAGCAGGGCGGCCGGCGCGGGTGCGGCCGCAGCGGTCTGTGCCAACGCGCCGCCGCCGTGGATGCAGGCTGCCCAGACCAGGCAACTGGCCCATGCGGCGGGCGCGCGCGCGATGCGGTACACGAAAGACTCCGATCTGCATGGGCCACTCGACCGAAGTCATGCGCCCGGCTTGCTTACTTCTTTATAGCCGGCCCTGTCGCGCCGTCAAACCCGAGTGCGGCCAGCAGCGGCAGGTCGCTGTCGGATTCGACGCCGAGCGCGATGACAGTGATGCCGAAATTGCGCGCCATGCTGCACAGGCCCTTGAGGAATTCCTGGTTGCCAGGGTTGTGCGCGATGTCGCGCACGTAGCTGGGGTGGACCTTGATGTAGTCCAGGCCCAGGTCGGCGAGCTTGTCGCCCTCGGCGAAGCGCTGGCCGAAGTACTCGATGCCGACGCGGCAGCCCAGCGGCTTGACGGCATGGACCAGGTCCCTGAAGGCGTCGAACTGCTTGAACACGCCGTGCTCGGGGACCTCGAACAGCAGGCGCTTGCACAGCTCGGGGTGGGCCTGCAGCAGCTGCATCAGCTCGCGGCGGAAGCCGAAATCGGCAATGGTCTCGGCCGACAGGTTGACCGCGATGTCGCCGGGCATGCTGCGCAGCTGGGCCAGGGCCAGGCGCACGACCTGCAGATCGATCGGCGCGCTGAGGTTCAGGCGCGCGGCCATGGGCATGAAGTCGCCGGCGGTCAGCAGCGTGCCGGTTTCATCGACCTGCAGGCGGATCACGCCCTCCTGGTGCATGGAAGCCTGGCCGCCGCGGTCGACCACGGGGTACAGGGCCAGCCGCAGCTTGCCGCCGCTCACGGCCTGGCTCAGCAGGCTGCGCCACTGTTCGGCGGGGCGGGCGGCGCGGCCGCTGTAGTCGGCGCTGGCGTGCCAGCGGTTGGGGCCCTGGGCCTCGGCGCGCGCCAGGGACTCGTCGACGCGGCTCAGCAGCTCGCCGAGGTTCTGGCCGCGCTGGTAGGGCACGGCGGCGAGCTGGAACAGGTCAGGTGCCTCGGCGGCCCAGTTCGGCAGCCAGTCGCGCAGCAGGCGCGCGTGCAGCTCGCCCGCGGCCTGCTCGGGCGCCGTCTGGCCCGGCCAGACCAGGGCGAACTCGCCGCCCTTGAGCCGGCCGACGGCCTGGCTGGCATGCTCGCGCGCCGCCTGCTTGAGCAGCTCGGCCAGCTGCAGCAGCAGCGCGTCCGTGCGCTGGTGGCCCAGCCGGGTGTTCAGCTGGTCCAGGTCCGTGAGGCGCAGCGCGATCAGCGTGCCCTCGGCGCTGGAAGTCTCGCCGACCAGCAGCTCGCGCAGCTGCGACAGGAAATGTTCGCGTCCGGCCAGCCCGGTCAGGCCGTCCAGGTTGACCTTCTGGCGCAGGGCTTCGAGCCGCGCGGCCTCCTCGCTGAACAGGGCCTTGAGGCGCTCGACCATGCTGTTCATCGCGTGCGCCACGCTGCGCAGCTCGGGCGTGCGGGGCTCGGCGATGCGCAGGAAGCGGCGCTCGGCGATGGCCTCGGCCTGTTCGACCACGTCGCCCAGCGGCCGGGTGATGTAGCGCAGGGCCAGCGTGCCCGCGACGCCGGTCAGCAAGCCGCCGACCACGAACCACAGCAGCAGCTCCAGCGTGCCCTCCCACAGGCTCTTGTAGGCGTACTGCTCGTGGCTGGACAGGATCACCGTGCCGTACTGCTTCCAGCCGTCCTGCACCTGCGCCTGCCCGGGCTTGGCCTGGATGGGGATCAGCCGGGCGAACCAGGCCGGCGCGCCCTGCAGCTGGCCGCTGAAGACGCGCTCCACCAGCGTCTGGCCGGTCGGCGCGACGATGCGGATGAAGCGGTAGTGGCCGGCGTCGAACTGGGCCGCGACCTGCAGTTCCACCGTGACCGGGTCCTTGGGCAATTGCGACAGCGACAAGGCCAGGGCCGTGGCGTTGTCGATGTTCTTCACCTGCAGCTGCTGCTCCAGGTAATGGCGCGCGGACAGCACGCTGACCACCATGCTGCCGCCGAAGGCGATGGTCATGGCCACGATGATGGCGAGCCAGAGCTGTTTGATAAGGGACATGGTGCAACTCGCTGGTTGAATCTCAGGGGGTAAGGCCTTCCTGGCGCATGCGCTCGAGCACATCGCGCCATCGCGACAGCCGGGTGGTCGGGTCGGCCAGGGAGGTGGTGGCGCCGCCGACCCACAGGCCGGCGCCGTTGAAGCTGTAGACCGGCATCAGGTCGCCGCGCATCGAGGCAGGGCGCACGCTGCTGATCAGGTTGTCGAGGATCAGCGGCTCATCGGTGGGCTGGGGGAAGAAGCCCAGCACCATGTGGGCGACGCTGGTGGTCGAGCCGGTCTTGGCGCGCACGTAGATCAGGCGCAGGCGCTCGTCGGCAATGCCCAGCAGCTGCAGCGTGAGGTACTTGGCGATCGAATAGTCCTCGCAGTCACCGGTGCCGCGGCCCATGAACTCGAGCGGCGAGGCCCAGTAGTCCTGTTGTTGCCACACAACGATGTCGTCCTCGAACAGCATGCGCCGGTTAAAAAAAGCGTTCACCTTGTCGAGCTTTTCCGTGTCGGGCAGGGCGCGCGACTCCTCGATCAGCCTGCGCCAGGCCTGCACGGTGTCGGCCGCGCGCGCGCCGTAGCGCTGCAGCGCCAGGGCCTGGGTCTTGTCGAGGTCGGGCGCCGCGAACGAGGCGCCCAGCGTCAGCAGCAAGGCGAGCAGCGCGGGCCGCCAGCCAGGGCCCGATCGCCGCCGCGCCAGGCGGCGGCTGCCGTGGCTCGCAGCGGTCATGCGGGCTTCCCCATGGGGGAAAGCCTAAGGCAAAGGCGTGAGAAGGACAAAACCGGCCCGTTGTTCTTGTGCGGCTCATACCCAGAAGTGGGGGTTTCAAAAATAACATATCGAAGCTATAAAGACCATTCGAAACAATCAACCAGGTTGAGGGACCTATGAAGAAGACACAAAAACTGTCCATGGTTGCGGCTGCCGTCCTGTTCGGCGTGGCAGCGCAGGCGCAGAACATTCCCGAGCCGCTGGCTCAGGCCGCACGCAAGGCCGTGGTGACCAACCCCGAGGTGCAGGCCCGCTGGCACGGTTTCCTGGCCGCCGGCAACGAGCGCGACGTGGCGCGCGGCGGCTATTTCCCCCAGCTCGACCTGCGCGCCGGGGTGGGCCGCGAAAGCCGCATCACGCCGCTGACCAACTACGGCACCTACAACTTCGACGGCGTGCAGCTGACGCTGAACCAGATGCTGTTCGACGGCCTGTTCACGCCCAATGAGGTCAAGCGCCTGGGCTATGCCAAGCTGACGCGCTACTACGAGCTGGCCGAGGCTTCCGAGACCGCGGCGCTGGAGGCCACGCGCGCCTATGCCGACGTGGTGCGCTACCGCGAGCTGGTGGAGGTCGCCAAGCAGAACTACGTGGAGCACAAGCAGACCACCTCCCAGGTGGAGGAGCGCGCGACCGCAGGCGTGGGGCGCCGCGTCGACGTCGAGCAGGCGACCGGCCGCCTGGCCCTGGCCGAGTCCAATCTGCTGACCGAGTTGACCAACCTGCACGACGTCAGCGCACGCTACCTGCGCATCGTGGGCGAGAAGCCGCCGGCCGCTCTGCCTGCGCTGCCGGAGAAGTTCCAGGTGGGCACGCTCCCGCCCTCGGTCGACGTGCTGATGCGCGACGGCCTGTCGAACAGCCCCACCCTGAACGCGGCGGTGGAGAACGTGCGGGCCAACCGCACCGCGATCGACACGCGCAAGTCGGCCTATTTCCCGCGCCTGGACCTGCGCGGCTACATGACGCGCGACCACAACTCGCTCGGCGTGCCCGGCAACACCCGCGTCAACGGTGTCGAGCTGGTGCTGAACTACAACCTGTTCCGCGGCGGTGCCGACATGGCGCGCGAGCGCCAGGCGGTGGATCTGCACGAGCAGGCGCGCGACCTGCAGGAGAAGGCCTGCCGCGACGTGCGCCAGGCCTTGTCGATCGCCTACAGCGACGTGAGGACCCTGAACGAGCAGCTGCGCTACCTGGACCAGCACCGCCTGTCGACCGAGAAGTCGCGCGAGGCCTATCGCCAGCAGTTCGAGCTGGGCCAGCGCACCCTGCTGGACCTGCTGGACAGCCAGAACGAGTACTTCGAGGCCACGCGCGCCTACGTCAACGCCCGCTACAACCAGATCGTGGCCCAGGCGCGCACGCTCTCGGGCATGGGCCAGCTCGTGCCCACGCTGAACGTCAAGCGCGAGGACATGCCCAGCGCCCAGGATGCGGGGCAGACGCGCCAGGGCATGGACCCGTCGGACCTCTGCCCGCTCGAGGAGTCGGTGTCCGACTCGCTGGACAAGATCCGGGCCGAGACCGTGATTCCGCCGCGCGTGCGCACGGCGCAGCCCGCGGCGGCGGCGGTGCCGGCCAAGATCAGCCTGTCGGCCGACCAGCTGTTCGACTTCGACAAGGCCACCATCAAGGCCGGTGGCACGGGCAAGCTCGACGCCCTGGTGGACCGCCTCAAGGGTGTCAACATCGAGGTCGTGATCGCCGTCGGCCACACCGACTCGGTGGGCACGGACGCCTACAACCAGCGCCTGTCGCTCGCGCGCGCCGAGTCGGTCAAGGCCTACCTGGTCGGCAAGGGCGTGGATGCCAAGCGCATCCGCACCGAAGGCCGCGGCGAGAGCCAGCCGGTGGCCAGCAACGCCACGGCGGAAGGCCGGGCCAAGAACCGCCGCGTGGACATCGAGGTGGTGGAGGCGCGCAAGTAAGAAGACTTCGGACTTGCACGTAAAAAAACCGCGTCGGTCGACGCGGTTTTTTGTTGGGCGGCTGCGCGCTGCGCGGTCGCGGCTCAGACCCCGGCGGCGTGCGCCTGCTGGTCGGCGTGGTAGCTGGAGCGCACCATGGCGCCGACGGCGGCGTGGCTGAAGCCCATCTCGTAGGCCTTCTGCTCGAACATCTTGAAGGTGTCGGGGTGCACGTAGCGGCGCACCGGCAGGTGGCTGGTCGAGGGCGCGAGGTACTGGCCTATGGTCAGCATCTCGATGTCGTGCGCGCGCATGTCGCGCATCACTTCCAGGATCTCCTCGTCGGTCTCGCCCAGGCCGACCATCAGTCCGCTCTTGGTCGGCACCTGCGGGAACAGGGCCTTGAACTTCTTCAGCAGGTTCAGGCTGAACTGGTAGTCCGAGCCCGGGCGCGCCTCCTTGTACAGGCGCGGCACGGTCTCCAGGTTGTGGTTCATCACGTCGGGCGGCGCGGCCTTCAGGATCTCCAGCGCACGGTCGTCGCGGCCGCGGAAGTCGGGCACCAGCACCTCGATCTGGGTCTCGGGCGAGAGTTCGCGCGTCTTGCGTATGCACTCCACGAAATGGCCGGCGCCGCCATCGCGCAAGTCGTCCCGGTCCACGCTGGTGATCACCACGTACTTGAGCTTGAGCGCGGCGATGGTGTTGGCCAGGTTCTGCGGCTCGTTCACGTCCAGCGGGTCGGGCCGGCCGTGGCCCACATCGCAGAACGGGCAGCGGCGCGTGCACTTGTCGCCCATGATCATGAAGGTGGCCGTGCCCTTGCCGAAGCATTCGCCGATGTTGGGGCAGGAAGCCTCCTCGCACACCGTCACCAGCTTGTTCTTGCGCAGGATGTCCTTGATCTCGTAGAAGCGCGTGGTCGGCGAGCCGGCCTTGACGCGGATCCACTCGGGCTTCTTGAGCACCTCGCCGGGCTCCACCTTGACCGGGATGCGCGAGAGCTTGGCCGCTGCCTTCTGCTTGGCCGAAGGGTCGTAGGTTTCGAGGGACTGGACTTCCCGGACGACCGGGCGCTGGCTTTCGGATTGGCTCATGTTGGGGCTTGGGTGGGATGTGAACAGGCCCTAAGGCGCGAGGGCGGCCTCGAGCTTGGCGCCCAGCAGCTGGGCGGCCTCGTCCCAGGTGACGGATACGCCGATTGTACGAAGGTCCACGGTTTTCAAGCCCGCATAACCACATGGGTTGATGCGGGAAAAGGGTTCCAGGTCCATGGCCACGTTCAGCGCCACGCCGTGGTAGCTGCAGTGGCGGCTGACCTTGATGCCCAGCGCGCTGATCTTGCCCAGGCCGCGGAACGGGTCGCCGGGATGGGCGGGACCGGTGAGCGCCGCATGCGAGAACGGGTCATCCAGCCGCACGTAGATGCCGGGGGCGCCGGCCACCCGGTGGCCGGTCACGCCGAGCTGGGCCAGGGTGCGCAGCACGGCCTCCTCGATGCGGTAGACGTACTCCTTCACGTAGTAGCCGGCGCGCTGCAGGTCGATCAGCGGGTAGGCCACCACCTGGCCCGGGCCGTGGTAGGTGACCTGGCCGCCGCGGTTGGTGGACACCACCGGGATCTCTCCGGGGTTCAGCACATGGTCGCTCTGCCCGGCCAGGCCCTGGGTGTAGGTGGGCGGATGCTCGCAGAGCCAGAGCTCGTCGGCGGTGTCGGGCTTGCGCGCCGCCGTGAAGGCCTGCATGGCCTCGTAGGTGGGAAGGTAGGCCACCTGCCCGAGCGCGCGCATGGCGATGCCCATCCCGGCTCAGAGCACGACCTTGACCATCGGGTGGCTGGACAGCGCACGGTACAGGTCGTCGAGCTGCTCGCGGCTGGTCGCGGTGATGGTGATGGTGATGCCGAGGTAGTTGCCGCCCTTGCTGTCGCGCAGCTCGATTGTGGTCTCGTCGAAACCCGGGTCGAACTGCCGGGCCACATGGGCGATCGCGGCCACGAAGCCCTCGGCCTTGGCGCCCATGACCTTGATCGGGAAGGCGCTGGGATATTCGATCAGCGAGTCCTTGCGCGGATCGGTGCCGGGCGGCGGTGCGGGAGGTTGGGCGGAAGCGCTCATGGCTTGAAGTCCGGGGCGTGAGGGTGAAAGGGGTGCTGCGTCAGCGCCACAGCAGGACGGCGGCCACGGCCAGCCAGCCCAGCGCGAAGTTGAGCACGACCAGCGGATGGATCTGGGCTACGCGGCGGCCCGCCTCGGGCCAGTTGGCGGCGGCCACCGCGGCCTTGAGACGCCGGAACGGCGCGAAATAGATGTGGCCGAAGATGCCGAACATCAGCAGGCCGATGCCCAGCATCGCGTGCCAGCCGCGCGGCGCGACCTTCATGTCGACGCCGGCCAGCATGAAGGCGCCGCTCAGCAGCAGCACGGCGATGCTGAGCCACACCAGGGCGAAGAAGCGCGCGAGAACGGCCGACAGCAGGGGCAGGCGCTGCGGCGGCTGCAGCTGCGCGATGGCGACCGGGCGCAGCGCGCACAGCACGAAGGCCATGCCGCCGAGCCAGACGATGCCTGCGGCCAGATGGAGGAGCTTTACAAATTCGTACATGTCAGACCCTGGGCAGGCCCCGATTGTGACGCGTAGCGCAAAACGCCGGGCCGCAGGGGCTTATCCGAGGCCTGCGACAGGGCATGGTCGGGCGTTGCGGGTTTCTACGTATAATGAAAGGCTTTGCGGAAGTTGCAGGACGTAACCTGGGTGTAATTCGCGATGACCACAATCACACCCCGGCCCGACGCTCCGGCTTGCGCAGGAATGACAGATGAGGCGCCTGAGCCCGATTTCAAGCCGCTGAGTGCCGAGGAGGCGCAGCAGTGGCGCGAGAAGAACCCGCCGCAGTCCCCGTGGCGGGTCTGGCGGATTCAGGCGGGGGTGGGTGTGCTTGTGGCGCTGCTGGCCTGGGCGTTCACCGGTCAGGCCCGGATGGGCTGGTCGGCTGCTTACGGTGTTCTGGCGGTGCTGCTTCCCTCTGCGCTGTTTGCTCGCGCACTGTCGCGCCAGAAGGCCGTTGCCAACGCGGGTGCCGCGCTGGTCGGTTTTTTTGTGTGGGAAATGGTCAAGATTGCCTTGACGGTGGCGATGCTGTTCGCCGCGCCAAGGCTGGTTTCGCAGTTGAGCTGGCTCGCCTTGTTGGCTGGCTTCGTGGCGACGATGAAGGTGTACTGGGTGGCACTGTGGCTGCATCCGGTGCGCAAGAAGAATTTGAATTGACGAACTGGTGATCTATGTCTGCTGCTGAAAACACGGGGGCGCACGCCCCGACGGCTGGGGAATACATCCAGCACCACCTGCATCACCTGCAGAAAAACTTTTCCTTCGAGAGCGTCGAGCAGAACAGCATCGTCGACTTCAGCCTGTTCAACTTCGACTCCGTGTTTTTCTCGGTGGTGTTGGGCGCGCTGGGTTGCTTCCTGCTGTGGCGCGCGGCGCGCCAGGCCACCTCGGGCGTGCCGGGCCGCTTCCAGGCGGCGGTCGAGCTGCTGTCCGAATATGTGGAGAACCAGGCCAAGGGCGTGATCCACAACGCCAAGAGCCGCAAAGTGATCTCGCCGCTGGCACTCACCGTGTTCGTCTGGATCTTCCTGATGAACGCCATGGACATGCTGCCCGTGGACCTGATCCCCGCCATCTGGCACAACACGGGCCCGGCCCTGGGCTTCAAGGACTACATACGCGTCGTGCCGACGGCCGACCTGTCCACCACCCTGGGCCTGTCGTGCTCGGTGCTGCTGGTCTGCGTGGTCTACAACATCAAGATCAAGGGCCTGGGCGGCTGGGCCCACGAGCTGATCGCCGCGCCCTTCGGCGATCACTGGGCCCTGTATCCGGTCAACTTCCTGATGCAGATGATCGAGTATGTCGCCAAGACCGTGTCGCACGGCATGCGGTTGTTCGGCAACATGTTTGCCGGTGAACTGGTGTTCATGCTGATCGCACTGATGGGCGGCGGCTGGGCGCTCTCGGCCACCGGCATCGGCCTGGCCATCGGTCACGTCGTCGCCGGCACGGTGTGGACGCTGTTCCACATCCTGGTGATCACCCTGCAGGCCTTCATCTTCATGATGCTGACGCTGATCTACACCGGTCAGTCGCACGAAGCGCACTGAAGCACGCATACCTTTCCCTTTTCTTTTTCCCTTCACTTTTCCACTAACCTTTAGGAGCATCTCATGGAAAACATTCTTGGCCTCGTCGCACTGGCTTGTGGTCTGATCGTTGGTCTGGGCGCCATCGGCGCTTCCATCGGCATCGCGCTGATGGGCGGCAAGTTCCTCGAGTCCTCGGCCCGTCAGCCCGAGCTGATGAACGAGCTGCAGACCAAGATGTTCATTCTGGCCGGTCTGATCGACGCCGCCTTCCTGATCGGCGTGGCCATTGCTCTGCTGTTTGCCTTCGCCAACCCCTTCGTTCTGAAGTAATCGACGGACCCCTTTCACGACCGAAAGGACTAAGCCGTGAACATTAACGCAACCCTGTTCCTGCAGGCGGTCGTTTTTGCGATCCTGGTGTGGTTCACGATGAAGTTCGTGTGGCCCCCGATCACGAAGGCGCTCGACGAGCGGGCCCAGAAGATCGCCGACGGCCTCGCCGCCGCCGACAAGGCCAAGTCCGAGCTCGCCGCAGCCAACAAGCGTGTCGAGGCCGAGCTGGCCACGTCGCGCAACGAGACCGCTACGCGCCTGGCGGATGCCGAGCGCCGGGCGCAGAACATCATCGAAGAAGCCAAGGCCCGCGCGGCCGAGGAAGGCAACAAGATCATCGCTGCTGCCAAGGCCGAGGCCGAGCAGCAGGCCGTCAAGGCCCGCGAGGCCCTGCGCGAGCAGGTCGCGGCCCTGGCGGTCAAGGGTGCCGAGCAGATTCTCCGCAAGGAAGTCAACGCCGGTGTCCACGCTGATCTGCTGAGCCGCCTCCAGACCGAGCTGTAAGCGCTCAAGGCAGAGAAGACCATGGCTGAACTTGCAACCATTGCCCGCCCTTACGCCGAAGCGCTGTTCAAGTCGCAGGCGTCCGACCTCGCCGGCGCGGCCGCCTGGCTCGACGAGCTGGCGGCCGTCGCGGCCGACCCGCAGCTGCTCCAGCTTGCCGACAGCCCCAAGGTGGCCGACGCGCAGGTGTTCGATGTGATCGCCGGGGTGGTGCGCGGCGCGCTGCCGGAAGCAGCGAAGAACTTCCTGCGCCTGGTGATCGAGAACCGCCGCCTGGCCGCGCTGCCCGAGATCGCCAGCCAGTTCCGCGCCCTCAAGAACGCCGCCGGCGGTTCGGCCGACGCCACCGTGTACAGCGCTTTCCCGATCGACGGGGCGGCGCTGGCCGACGTGTCGGCCACGCTGGAGAAGCGTTTCGGCCGCAAGCTCAACGTCAAGGTCGAACTCGATGCGTCGCTGATCGGCGGCATCCGCGTGGTGGTGGGCGACGAGGTGCTCGACACCTCGGTCAAGGCCCGACTTGAACAAATGAAAGCGGCCCTCACCGCCTGACGCGGCCTGAGACCGGACCTATTTAAAGAAAGAAGGAAAGAGTCATGCAACTCAATCCCGCAGAAATTTCTGAACTGATCAAGAGCCGCATTGAAGGGCTTGCCGCCAGCGCCGACATCCGCAACCAGGGCACCGTGGTGTCCGTGACCGACGGCATCGTCCGCGTCCACGGCCTGTCCGACGTGATGCAGGGCGAAATGCTGGAGTTCCCCGCCTCCAAGGACGGCCAGCCGAGCTTCGGCCTGGCGCTGAACCTCGAGCGCGACTCGGTGGGCGCGGTGATTCTGGGCGAATACGAACATATCTCCGAAGGCGACACCGTCAAGTGCACGGGCCGCATTCTGGAAGTGCCGGTCGGCCCCGAGCTGATCGGCCGCGTGGTCAACGCGCTGGGCCAGCCGATCGACGGCAAGGGCCCGATCAACGCCAAGCTGACCGACGTGATCGAGAAGGTCGCTCCGGGCGTGATCGCGCGCAAGTCGGTGGACCAGCCGGTGCAGACCGGCCTGAAGTCGATCGACTCCATGGTGCCCGTCGGCCGTGGCCAGCGCGAGCTGATCATCGGCGACCGCCAGACCGGCAAGACGGCGGTGGCGATCGACGCGATCATCAACCAGAAGGGTCAGAACATGACCTGCGTGTACGTGGCCATTGGTCAGAAGGCCTCGTCCATCAAGAACGTCGTGCGCTCGCTGGAGCAGGCCGGTGCGATGGAGTACACCATCGTGGTCGCTGCCTCGGCCTCCGAGTCCGCCGCCATGCAGTACGTGTCGGCCTACTCCGGCTGCACCATGGGCGAGTACTTCCGCGACCGTGGCCAGGACGCCCTGATCGTCTACGACGACCTGTCCAAGCAGGCCGTGGCCTACCGCCAGGTCTCGCTGCTGCTGCGCCGTCCCCCGGGCCGTGAAGCCTACCCCGGCGACGTGTTCTACCTGCACAGCCGTCTGCTCGAGCGCGCCGCGCGCGTGAACGCCGACTATGTCGAGGCCTTCACCAAGGGTGAAGTCAAGGGCAAGACCGGCTCGCTGACCGCGCTGCCCATCATCGAGACCCAGGCCGGCGACGTGTCCGCCTTCGTTCCGACCAACGTGATCTCGATCACCGACGGCCAGATCTTCCTGGAGACCAGCCTGTTCAACGCCGGCATCCGCCCCGCCATCAACGCGGGTATCTCGGTGTCCCGCGTCGGTGGCGCGGCCCAGACCAAGCTGATCAAGAGCCTGTCCGGCGGCATCCGTACCGACCTGGCCCAGTACCGCGAACTGGCGGCCTTCGCGCAGTTCGCCTCCGACCTGGACGAAGCCACCCGCAAGCAGCTGGACCGCGGCGCCCGCGTGACCGAGCTGCTCAAGCAGCCCCAGTACAGCCCGCTGTCCATCAGCCTGATGGCCGCCTCGCTGTTCGCGGTGAACAAGGGCTTCCTGGACGAAGTGGACGTCAAGAAGGTGCTGGCCTTCGAATCGGGCCTGCACGCCTGGCTCAAGGACAAGCACGCCGCCCTGCTGGCCAAGCTGGAAGCCGATAGGGCCATGGACAAGGATGCCGAAGCCGAACTGACCGCCGCCATCGGCGCGTTCAAGAAGTCGTTCGCCTGATTCCGACCCTGAACAGCTAAGGAGCCATTCATGGCAGCAGGCAAGGAAATACGCGGCAAGATCAAATCGGTGGAGAACACCAAGAAGATCACCAAGGCCATGGAGATGGTGGCCGCCTCCAAGATGCGCAAGGCGCAGGACAGGATGCGTGCCGCTCGTCCCTACAGCGACAAGATCCGCAACATCGCCGCCAACCTCGGCCAGGCCCATCCGGACTACGTGCACCCGTTCATGCTGGTCAACGAGTCCAAGACCGCGGGCTTCATCGTCGTCACGACCGACAAGGGCCTGTGCGGCGGCATGAACACCAACGTGCTGCGCTCGGTGACCAACAAGCTGCGCGACCTGCAGGCCGAGGGCGTGTCCTCGCAGGCCGTGGCCATAGGCAACAAGGGCCTGGGCTTCCTGAACCGCATCGGCGCCAAGGTGGTGGCGCATGTCACCCAGCTGGGCGACACGCCGCACCTGGAGAAGCTGATCGGGCCGGTCAAGGTGCTGCTGGACGCCTACGTCAAGGGCGAGATCAACGCGGTGTATCTCTGCTACACCAAGTTCATCAACACCATGAAGCAGGAAGCCGTGGTCGAGCAGCTGTTGCCGCTGTCGGCCAATAAGATCCAGGCTGAGGCGGCTGCAAGCGGCAAACAGCATGCCTGGGACTACATCTACGAACCTGACGCACAGTCTGTAATTGACGACCTGCTGGTGCGTTACGCCGAGGCCCTGGTGTACCAGGCCGTGGCGGAGAACATGGCGTCCGAGCAATCGGCCCGCATGGTGGCCATGAAGGCCGCGACCGACAACGCCGGCAACGTGATTGCCGAACTCAAGCTGGTCTACAACAAGACGCGGCAGGCCGCGATCACGAAGGAACTCTCCGAGATCGTCGCCGGCGCCGCCGCGGTGTGACCCCGGCCTTCACAAGATTCAAATCATTGGAGCAAAACATGGCTCAAATTCAAGGCAAGATTGTTCAATGCATCGGCGCCGTGGTGGACGTCGAGTTCCCGCGCGACCGGATGCCCAAGGTCTACGACGCGCTGAAGATGGAAGGCTCGCCGCTGACGCTGGAAGTGCAGCAGCAGCTGGGTGACGGCATCGTGCGTACCATCGCGCTGGGTTCCTC
This sequence comes from Ramlibacter sp. 2FC, assembly GCF_005503345.1. NCBI lineage: Bacteria > Pseudomonadati > Pseudomonadota > Betaproteobacteria > Burkholderiales > Comamonadaceae > Ramlibacter > Ramlibacter sp. 2FC. Next base: position 96,147 of record NZ_SCMM01000008.1, on the reverse strand, counting down.
CGACGGCCTGCGCCGCGGCACCATGGTGTACAACACCGCCGCCCCGATCACGGTGCCGGTGGGCAAGGCCACGCTGGGCCGCATCATGGACGTGCTGGGCAACCCGATCGACGAACGCGGCCCCGTGGACCAGGCCCTGACGGCCTCGATCCACCGCAAGGCCCCGGCCTACGACGAGCTGTCCCCTTCGCAGGAGCTGCTGGAAACCGGCATCAAGGTGATCGACCTGGTCTGCCCGTTCGCCAAGGGCGGCAAGGTGGGCCTGTTCGGCGGCGCCGGCGTGGGCAAGACCGTGAACATGATGGAGCTCATCAACAACATCGCCAAGGCGCACTCGGGCCTGTCCGTGTTCGCCGGCGTGGGTGAGCGCACCCGCGAAGGCAACGACTTCTACCACGAGATGGCCGACTCCGGCGTGGTGAACCTGGAGAACCTGGCCGAATCGAAGGTGGCCATGGTCTACGGCCAGATGAACGAGCCCCCGGGCAACCGTCTGCGCGTGGCCCTGACCGGCCTGACCATCGCCGAGTCCTTCCGCGACGAAGGCCGCGACGTGCTGTTCTTCGTGGACAACATCTACCGCTACACCCTGGCAGGTACCGAAGTGTCGGCCCTGCTGGGCCGCATGCCCTCCGCCGTGGGCTACCAGCCGACGCTGGCCGAGGAAATGGGCCGCCTGCAGGAGCGCATCACCTCGACCAAGGTCGGCTCGATCACCTCGATCCAGGCCGTGTACGTGCCGGCCGACGACCTGACCGACCCGTCCCCCGCGACGACCTTCGCCCACCTGGACTCCACCGTGGTGCTGTCGCGCGACATCGCGGCCCTGGGCATCTACCCCGCCGTGGACCCGCTGGACTCCACCAGCCGCCAGCTCGACCCGCTGGTCGTCGGCGAGGAGCACTACGGCGTGGCCCGTGCCGTGCAGGGCACGCTGCAGCGCTACAAGGAGCTGCGCGACATCATCGCGATTCTGGGCATGGACGAACTGGCTCCGGAAGACAAGCTGGCCGTGGCCCGCGCGCGCAAGATCCAGCGCTTCCTGTCCCAGCCCTTCCACGTGGCCGAGGTGTTCACCGGCTCGCCCGGCAAGTACGTGCCGCTGTCCGAGACCATCCGTGGCTTCAAGATGATCGTCAACGGCGAGTGCGACCACCTGCCCGAGCAGGCCTTCTACATGGTCGGCACGATCGACGAAGCCTTCGAAAAGGCCAAGAAGGTGGCGTAAGGCCGGCACAGGGCGCGTCGTCAGCGGCGCACCCGCCTGGCTTTTCACTCACCTTTTAAGGAGCAACTATGAACACCATCCACGTCGATGTGGTCAGCGCCGAAGAGTCCATCTTCTCGGGCGAGGCCCGGTTCGTGGCCCTGCCGGGCGAGGCGGGCGAGCTCGGTGTCTACCCGCAGCACACCCCGCTGATCACGCGCATCAAGCCGGGCTCGGTGCGCATCGAGAAGGCCGACGGCGGCGAGGAGTTCGTCTTCGTGGCCAGCGGCATCCTGGAGATCCAGCCCGACTGCGTCACCGTGCTGTCCGACACCGCCATCCGCGGCAAGGACCTGGACGACGAGAAGGCCAATGCCGCCCGTCTGGCCGCGCAAGAGGCGCTCAAGAACGCCAACAGCGAGATCGACCTGGCGCGTGCCCAGTCCGAGCTGGCCGTGCTGGCGGCCCAGATCGCCGCGCTGCGCAAGTACCGCCAGAAGCGCTGATCGCGAGGCTCCGGTCTCTACACAAAGCCCCTGCCGTCCGGCCGGGGCTTTTTTACGTCCGGACCGGCCGGGTCGCCGGCATGCCCGCACAGGCATTCAGCGCAGCACCGGTTCGTCGGGCAGCTCGTTGCGGTCGCCGGACGGCGCCGCCGCGTCATCGGGGAAATGCCGCACCAGCACGGCCGACACCTCTTCCAGCGCCTGGGTCAGGCCGTCCTCGAAGCGCCCGGCGCGGAAGGCCTCGCCCATCTGGCCCACCATGGCCTGCCAGTGCTGGGTGCTCACATGCGGGTTCAGGCCGCGGTCGGCCACGATCTCGATCGCGTGCTCGCCTAGCAGCAGGTAAATCAGCACGCCGTTGTTGTGCTCGGTGTCCCAGACGCGCAGCTGGGCAAACAGGTCCAGGGCGCGCGCGCGGACCAGCGCGCGCAGCGCCTGCGGATCGCGCCCCTGGCGCCACAGCGCGGCCAGCGGCAGGCTGGCCTCGACGCAGATGCGGATCTCGCCGCCATGGCGCCGCTCGCTGGCCGCCACGCGCCGCATCAGCCGATCCAGCAGCTCGGGCGGGATGGCGCGCCGCGTATCGTCCTCGTCGAGCCAGGCGTGGCGCAGCAGGCGCCACAGGGGTTGGAACATGTTCTTCATCTTGTTCACCAGTCGCCGCTGGCCCCGCCGCCGCCGAAGTCGCCACCGCCGCCCGAGCTGAATCCGCCGCCGCCACGGCTGGGGCGGGCAGCACGGCTGACAGCAGTGACAACAGCAGGGCCAGCAGGGCCGCGGCCCCCGCGATCAGCAGGCTGGCCGTGATCCCCCAGGCCAGCAGGCCCACGCCGCCGCCGGTCAGCAGCGCGCCGAGCTTGCGGCCGAGCAGGCGGCGCGCCACGCCCGCCATCACCGGCACGGCGACGAACAGGAAGATGGCCAGGTCCGTGAGCTCGAAGCCCGCCGTGCTGCCGCGCGGCGCGGGCGCCTCCATGGGCGGCAGCGGTTCGCCCTGGATGCGCGCGGCCAGCTGGTCCACGCCCGCGTTCAGGCCGCCCGCGTAGTCGCCCTGGCGCAAGCGCGGCGTGATCGCGCGCTCGATGATCTGCTTGGCCGCCAGGTCGGGGATCGCGCCCTCCAGCGTCTTGGCCACCTCGATGCGCAGCTTGCGGTCGTTCCGCGCGACGATCAGCAGCACCCCGTCGCCCACCTCCCTGCGGCCTATCTTCCAAGTGTTGCCCACGCGGTTGGCGTAGCTCGCGATGTCCTCGGGCGCCGTGGTCGGCACCATCAGGATCACCAGCTGCGAGCCCTTGGCCTGCTCGAGCGCGGCCAGGCGCTGCTCCAGGGCCTGCTTCTGCGCGGCGTCCAGCGTGCCGGTGGTGTCGAGCACGCGCGCCGTCAGCGCCGGCACCGGCAGCAGGTCCTGGGCCCAAGGCCGGCCGGCGGCGCCGAGCAGGGCCAGCAGGAGCAGCGCCGCCTGGACCCAGCGCAGCAGGGCAGGGCGCATTAGGGCCTGCTCACACTGTTTTAACCACGTTCCCTTCGGGTTGCGGCCAAAAAGGCCATGCGCCGCGTTGCGAAGCCTTGCCGGGGGCCGCCCGCAGCCGTCGGTCTGCGCAGCGAACCAGGCGAAGGGCGGCATTGGCGTTGCTGCGCTGTACAGCTGCGCGCACGGACGCTCCGCAACGCCACCCCGGCTGCGTTTCGCGCCTTGCGCATGACCTTTTTGATCCGCAACGCATCTGGCAAAAACAGTGTGAACAGGCCCTACTTCTTGCCGAAGTCCACGGTCGGCGGCTTGCTGATCTCGGCTTCGTTGGGAACGCCGAAGCTCTCCTTGGCCTTGTAGCCAAAGACCATGGCCGTCAGGTTGCTCGGGAAGCTGCGCGCCAGCACGTTGTACTGCTGCACCGCCTGGATGTAGCGGTTGCGCGCCACGGTGATGCGGTTCTCCGTGCCCTCGAGCTGCACGCGCAGGTCGCTGAAGCCCTGGTTGGCCTTCAGGGTGGGGTACCGCTCGGCGACCACCATGAGCCGGCTCAGGGCGCTGCCGAGCTCGCCCTGCGCGGCCTGGAATTTCTTGAACGCCTCGGGGTTGTTCAGCGTCTCGGGCGTGACCTGGATGGCCGTGGCCTTGGCGCGCGCCTCGATCACCCGGGTCAGCGTCTCCTGCTCGAACGCGGCCTCGCCCTTGACGGTGGCGACGATGTTGGGCACCAGGTCGGCGCGCCGCTGGTACTGGTTCAGCACCTCGCTCCAGGCGGCCTTGGTCTGCTCGTCCAGGCGCTGGAAGTCGTTGTAGCCGCAGCCGCTGAGCGCCAGGGCGGTCGCGATGATGAGAAGCCAGCGTTTCATGAAACCTCCTTGTGGGCCCTTACTATAGGGCGAGCGATGCCGATGCTTAAAAGCGTTCCACGCGCCGCATGATCCGCGGCAAAATGAAGTTGGAATTTTGACTACGGCGGTGAGGGACCGCATCTCCAAAAATGCCCAAAGCCAAGCTTCAGGCCGCCACCCTGGGAGGCACGGCCGACGAGATCGAGGCGGCCTTCTACGAAGCGCTGCAGAACGCCGACATCGCCCAGCTGATGGGCTGCTGGGCCGACGAGGACGAAATCGTCTGCGTGCATCCCGGCGGCCCCTGTCTGGTCGGGGGCGCGGCGATCCGCGCTGCCTTCGAGACCCTGTTCGCCAATGGCCGCATCCAGGTGCGCGCCGAGCGGGTGCGCCGCGTCGTCGCCCTGGCCAGCGCCGTGCACAGCGTGCTCGAGCGCGTGGAGCTGCTCACCACCGAGGGGCCGCGTCACGCCTGGGTGGTCGCCACCAATGTCTACCACAAGACCCCGCAGGGCTGGCGCCTGGTGGCCCACCATGCCAGCCCAGGGACCGCCAGCGACGTGGCCGAGCTGGGCGCCGCGCCGCAGGTGCTGCACTGAAGGCCCGCCGCGCGAGACCCCCCATGAACTCCGCCCTGCACTACACCGCGCCGCGCTGGCTGCCCGGCGGTCACCTGCAGACCATCTGGCCGGCGCTGTGCTCGCGCCGCGTCCACGGCCCGCGCCCGGTCTACCGGCGCGAACGCTGGACCGCGCCGGACGGGGATTTTGTCGACGTGGACTTCCTGGCTGACGGCCCGGCCAGCGCGGGCGCGCCTCCTCTGCTCATCCTGTTCCACGGCTTGGAAGGCTCGTCGCGCAGCCATTACGCCGAGGCCTTTGCCGACTGGGCGCGCGAGCATGGCTTCGCCTATGCGGTGCCGCATTTCCGCGGCTGCAGCGGCGAGCTCAACCAGGCGCCGCGCGCCTACCACTCGGGTGACTTCGAGGAGATCGACTGGGTCCTGCGCCGCTTCCAGGCGCTGCAGGCGCAGCGCGGCGGCGGGCCGCTGGTCGCGGTCGGCATCTCGCTGGGCGGCAATGCCTTGCTGCGCTGGGCCGGCGAGATGGGCGAGGCGGCGGCCCAGGTGGTCGAGGCCGTGGCCGCCGTGTGCTCGCCGCTGGACCTGGTGGCCGGCGGCCACGCGATCGGGCGCGGCTTCAACCGCCAGGTCTACACGCGCATGTTCCTGCACAGCATGAAGCCCAAGGCCCTGGCCAAGTGGGACCAGCACCCCGGCCTGTTCGACCGCAACCGGCTGCGCGCGGCCCGCGACCTGCATGCCTTCGACGACGCCTTCACCGCGCCGGTGCATGGCTTTCGCAATGCCGAGGACTACTGGACGCGCGCCTCGGCCAAGCCCCACCTGGCGCGCATCCGCGTCCCGGCCCTGGCGCTCAACGCGCGCAACGACCCCTTCGTGCCGGCCTGGAGCCTGCCCACGGCGGCCGAGGTCGGGCCGCAGGTCAGGCTGTGGCAGCCCGCGCATGGCGGCCATGTGGGCTTCACGGGCGGCCCGCTGCCGGGCCATGTGCGCAGCCTGCCCGATGCGGTGGGGGCCTGGCTGCTGGCGGCACTGGGCGGGCGCGCCAGTTTCGAGGCAGGCCCTTCCGAGCTGCCGCCGCCGAGGGCTGGTTTGCGCTGGGACGTCGCCCGTCCATAATCCCGCCATGGACGAGATCGTCAAGCAGGCCCTGGCCAAGTGGCCCAACGTGCCCCATTGCCACGGTTGGCTGGGCCTGGACGCGCGCGGCAACTGGTACCTGCGCGACGTCGGCGCCCAGTCGCTGGGCGGCTTCGCCAGCGGCCGGCCCGGCGCGCGCGGCGCCTTGCTCAGGCACGACAAGCTGATCGAGTTCATCCACCGCAACTACGCGGCCGACGAGGCCGGCCAATGGTTCTTCCAGAACGGGCCGCAGCGCGTCTATGTTGAGCTCGAGCTCACGCCCTGGGTCTGGCGCCTGGCGGCGGACGGCAGCGTGCGCGCGCACAGTGGCGCCGCGGCCCGGGTGCAGCGCTGCGTGCTCGACGAACAAGGCCGCGTCTACCTGGAGACCGATCTGGGCTTCGGCCTGGTCCACACGCAGGACGTGGGCCTGGCCGCCGAGGCGGTGGAGCAGGGGCTGTGGGTGCCGCAGGAGATGCCCGCCGCCAGCCTGCCCGAGCGCTTCGGCTATGTCTGCAGCCCGCAGGCGCGGCGCGCAGAGGCCGTCGCCACCTCCTGAACTGCGCCGCCGGCTGGTGCGCGCATGAAAAAAGCCACCTCGCGGTGGCTTTTCCTTGAGCGGCTGACGCTTACTTGGCTGCGGCGGTCTCGGCGCCCGCGGCGGCCGGGGCCTTGGGTTCCTCGAACTTGGCGCCGCCGGCGTTGGCCATGAAGGCCACGGCACGGCCGATCTCCACGTCGCTGAAGTCGCCGCCGCCCTGGGCACCCATGGCGCCCTTGCCCTTGAGGGCCGAGTTCACCAGGGCCTCGAAACCGGTCTTGATGCGCGCGCCCCAGGCGCCGGCGTCGCCGACCTTGGGTGCGCCGGCCGCGCCCGTGGCGTGGCAGGCGGCGCACTGGGCCTTGTAGACCTCTTCGCCGGCCTTGAGCGGACGGTTGGCGTCGCGGATCTCGACCATGCCGACCTTCTGGATGCGCTCGGCGATGGCTCGCTCGGGGTCGGCCGCACCGGCGGCCGGCTTGTTGGCCGAGGTCACGTAGTAGACCAGGCCGATGATGATGAAGATCGGCAGCACGAAGGCAAAGAAGCTCGCCACCAGCAGCTGCCTGGGGTTCTTGATCGGGCCGGTATGGGCTTCGGCGTGCGCTGATTCTTGGCGGTTGTCGCTCATGGCGTCCTCAAAAAGTCGGGAATGCGGAGGGTCCGGCCTACCGGACTCAACCTTTGATTATAGGGCGGGCCCGGCGCCGGCCCGTCAGGGCTGCGCCGCCGCCTCGCTCCAGCCGCCGCCCAGCGCCTTGTACAGCGCCACCTGGCTTTGCCGCTGCGCCAGCCGGGTCTGCGCCAGCGCCTGCCGCGCCGCAAACAGCGAGCGCTGGGCGTCCAGCAGTTCCAGCGAGCTCGCCACCCCGTTGCGCCAGCGCAGCTCGGCCAGCCTGAGGCGCTCGGCCTCGGCCTGGGCCTGGGCCTGCTGGGCGGCCAGCTGCTCGCCCAGCGTGGCGCGGCCGGCCAGCGCATCCGCCACCTCGCGGAAAGCGGTCTGCACGGCCTTCTCGTACTGCGCCACGGCAATCTCGCGCCCGGCCTGCGCCGAGTCCAGGCCGGCCTGGTTGCGGCCCGCGTCGAAGATGGGCAGCAAGGCCTGAGGCGCCAGCGTGAGGCCCCAGGAGCCGCCGGCGAACAGCCCCGACAGCTGGCTGCTGGCCGTGCCCAGGCCCGCGGTCAGCGTGATGCGCGGGAAGAAGGCCGCGCGCGCCGCGCCGATGTTGGCGTTGGCGGCGATCAATTGCTGCTCGGCCTGGCGGATGTCGGGCCGGCGCGTCAGCAGCTCGGAGGGCAGGCCGGCCGGCACGTCGCGCAGCGCGGTTTGCGTGCCTGCGCCCGACGCGGGCAGCGGCTGCGCCGGCAGGGGCTGGCCGACCAGCAGCGCGAGCGCGTTGAGGTCCAGCGCGCGCAGGCGCTGCTGCTGGGCCAGGGCCGCGCGCGTCGCCTCGGTGACCGACTCGGCCTGGCGCAGGTCCAGGGCCGAGGCCGTGCCGTGCTCCAGGCGCAGCCGCGTCAGGCGCAGCGTGTCCTCGCGCGTGGCCAGGGTCTGCCGGGCCAGCGCCAGCAATTCGTCGTTGGCCTGCAGGCTCAGCCAGGCATTGCAGACGGCGGCCACCAGGCTGATCTGCGCGGCCTTGCGCGCCTCCTCGGTGGCCAGGTACTGCGCCAGGGCGGCCTCCTTGAGGCTGGCCAGCCGGCCGAAGAAGTCCAGCTCCCAGGCATTGACCAGCAGGCCGGCGGTGTAGCTGCTCTTGCTGTCGCCGCTGCCGTCGCCGGACGGCTGGCGGTTGCCGGTGGCACCCAGGTTCAGCGTGGGGAACTGGTCGGCGCGGCGTATGCCGTACTGCGCGCGGGCCTGCGCCATGTTGAGCACGGCGACGCGCAGGTCGCGGTTGTTGGCCAGCGCGAGCGCGATCAGCTCGCGCAGCGCGGCGTCGCCGACGAAATCCTGCCAGGCCAGCTCGGCCGCGGGCGGGCCGGGCGGCTCGGGCGCCGCGAACGGCCATTGCGCGGCCACGGGCGCCGCCGGCCGTTCGTAGGTCGGGATCATGGAGCAGCCCGCCGCCAGCGCGGCCGACAGCAGGATGGGGAACAGGGGTTTAGTCATCGCTGTGCACTCCCAGCTGGGCCGCGGCCTGGGCGTGCAGGCGCCGCTGGCGCTCGCTGCCCTTGAAGATGCCGCGCACCACGACGAAGAAGACGGGGACGAAGAACACGGCCAGCACCGTGCCGGTGAGCATGCCGCCGATCACGCCGGTGCCGATGGCGCGCTGGCTGGCCGAGCCGGCGCCCGAGGCGATCGCCAGCGGCAGCACGCCCAGCATGAAGGCCAGCGAGGTCATCAGGATGGGGCGAAAGCGCAGGTGGGCCGCCGCCAGCGCCGCCTCGACCACGCTCTTGCCCTGGGCCTGCAGGTCCTTGGCAAACTCGATGATCAGGATGGCGTTCTTGGCCGACAGGCCGATGATGGTGACCAGGCCGACCTGGAAGTAGACGTCGTTGGCGTAGCTGCGCAGCCAGGTGGCCATCAGCACGCCCAGCACGCCCAGCGGCACGACCAGCACCACGGCCAGCGGAATGCTCCAGCTCTCGTACAGCGCGGCCAGGCACAGGAACACCGCCAGGATGGCGAAGCCATACAGCAGCGTGGCCTGGGCGCCGGCCAGCTGCTCCTCGCGCGACAGGCCGGTCCATTCGAAGCCGAAGCCGGCCGGCAGCTGGGCGGCCAGGCGCTCCATCTCGGCCATGGCCTCGCCGGTGCTGTGGCCGGGCGCGGCCATGCCGCCTATGCGCATGGCCGGGTAGCCGTTGTAGCGCACGGTCTGCATGGCGCCCTGGATCCAGCGAGTGCTGGCGAAGGCCGACATCGGCACCAGCCGGCCCTGGCTGTTGGGTACCTGCAGCCGGAGCAGGTCCTCGGGCTGCATGCGCGCCGGCGCGTCGGCCTGCACCACCACGCGCTGCAGGCGGCCCTGGTTCGGGAAGTCGTTGATGTAGCTCGAGCCCAGCGCGGTCGAGATCGTGGCGTTGATCGCGTCGAAGGGCACGCCCAGGGCCAGGGCCTTGTCGCGGTCGATGTCGATCTGCAGCTGCGGCGCGTCCTCCAGGCCGTCGGGGCGCACCTGGGTGATCAGCTTGCTTTGCGAGGCCATGCCCATCAGCTGGTTGCGCGCGGCGACCAGGGCCTCGTGGCCCAGGCCGGCGCGGTCCTGCAGCCGGAAGCTGAAGCCGGTGGCCGTGCCCAGCTCGGGAATCGGCGGCGGGCTCAGCGGGAACACGAAGGCGTCGCGTATGCCCATGAAAGCGCCGAAGGCGCGCCCGGCCAGGGCCTCGGCCGACTGGCCGGCACCGGCGCGCTCGGTCCAGTCCTTGAGGGTCACGAAGGCCAGGCCCGCGTTCTGGCCCTGGCCCGAGAAGCTGAAGCCCAGCACGCCGACGATGCTCTGCACCTCGGGCTGCTGCAGCATGAAGTCCTCCACCTGCTTCATCGCGGACTGGGTGCGCTCCAGCGTCGCGCCGGGCGGCAGCTGCACGTTGACGATCACGTAGCCCTGGTCCTCGCCCGGCAGGAAGGAGCTGGGCAGGCGCTGGTAGATCAGCGCCACCGCGCCGCCTATGGCGAGGTAGATCACCAGGTAGCGCGCCGCGCGCGGCAGCATGCGCGCGACCCAGCTTTCGTAGCCCTTGGCGGTGCGCGCGAAGCCGCGGTTGAACCAGCCGAAGAAACCGGTCTTGGCATGGTGGTGGCCGGCCGCTACCGGCTTGAGCAGGGTGGCGCACAGGGCCGGCGTGAGCGAGAGCGCGAAGAAGGCCGAAAAGCCAATCGACGAGACCATCACGGCCGAGAACTGGCGGTAGATGTTGCCCACCGAGCCGCCGAAGAAGGCCAGCGGCACGAACACCGAGACCAGCACCACCGTGATGCCGACGATGGCACCCGAGATCTGGCCCATGGCCTTGCGCGTGGCCTCGCGCGGCGGCAGGCCCTCCTCGCTCATGATGCGCTCGACGTTCTCCACCACCACGATGGCGTCGTCGACCACGATGCCGATCACCAGCACCATGCCGAACATGGTCAGCACGTTGATCGAGAAGCCCAGGGCCAGCAGGGTGGCGAAGCTGCCCAGCAGCGCCACCGGCACCACGATGGTCGGGATCAGCGTGTAGCGTATGTTCTGCAGGAACAGGAACATCACCAGGAACACCAGGGCCACGGCCTCGAGCAGGGTCTGGGCCACCTGGCGGATCGAGATGCTCACGAAGCGCGAGCTGTCGTAGGGGATGTCCCATTTCATCCCCTGCGGGAAGTAGCGCGCCAGCTCGCCCATCTTCTGGTGCACGGCCTTGGCCGAGGCCAGGGCGTTGCCGCTGGGCGAGAGCTGCACGCCGATGCCGGTGGCCGGCTTGCCGTTCAGGCGTGCCGAGCTGCCGTAGTTCTGGCCGCCGAGCTCGATGCGCGCCACGTCCTTCAGGCGCACCGTGGAACCGTCGGCGCTGGCGCGCAGCACGATGCGGCCGAACTGCTCGACGCTGGCCAACTGGCCCTGCACCACCACGGTGGCGGCGATGCCCTGGCCCGCCACGTTGGGCAGGTCGCCTATGCTGCCCGAGGCGACCTGGGCGTTCTGGGCGCGGATCGCCGCGTTGACCTCGGCGGTCGAGAGGTTGTAGCCGGTGAGCCTGGCCGGGTCCAGCCAGACGCGCATGGCGCGCTCGGTGCCGAACAGCTGCACCTGGCCGATGCCGGGCAGGCGCTGGATCTCGGGCACCACGTTGCGCGCCGCGTAGTCGCCCAGGGCCACCGGGCCGTAGGCCGGGTTGTCCGAGGACAGCATGATGAACAGCAGGAAGTTGCTGCGCGACTTGTCCACGCGCACGCCCTGTTGGGTGACCACCGAGGGCAGGCGCGGCGTGGCGCGCGACAGGCGGTTCTGCACGTCGACCTGGGCCAGCTCGGGGTCGGTGCCGGGCTCGAAGCTCAGCGTGATCGAGCCCGTGCCGTCGGCCTGGCTCACGGACTCCATGTACATCAGGCCGGGCGAGCCGTTCATCTCGCGCTCGATCACGCTGATCACGCTGTCCTCCAGCGTCTGGGCCGAGGCACCGGGATAGGCGGTGTTGATCACGATGGCGGGCGGCGCCACCGGCGGGTATTGCGAGATCGGCAGCTGCGTGATCGCCACGCTGCCCAGCACCAGCACGAACAGCGCGATCACCCAGGCGAAGATGGGCCGGTCGATGAAGAATTTGGCCATGGGCGGGCTCCTTAGCGGGCCTGGGCCGAGGAGGCCGCAGACGCGGGCGCCGATGCCGCCGGTGCCGCGGGTGCCGACGCCGCGGGGGCGGGCGCGCCGGGCGCCTGCCAGGGCACGGGCTTGACCGGCGTGCCGGGCGGCAGCATCTGCAGCTTCTGAAAGCCGTCGACCATGACCTGCTCGCCCGCTTTCAGGCCCTCCAGGATCACCCACTGGTTGCCCTTGCCGGTCGCCACCTTGACCGGGCGCGGGCTGACCTTGCCGTCGGCGCCGACCACCATCACCTGGTCGCCCTGCGCCGAACGCGTCACCGCCTGCTGCGGCAGCGTGACGGCGTTGCCGGCCTGGGCCTGCTCCAGGCGCACGCGCACGTACAGGCCCGGCAGCAGCTGGCCGCCGGGGTTGGGCAATTCGGCGCGCAGCGTGACCTGGCCGGTGCCGGCGTCTACCGTGAGGTCGGAGAACAGCAGCCGGCCGGCGCGCGGGTACTCGCTGCCATCGTCCAGCAGCACACGCACGCTGGCCGCCGCGCTGCCGCTGGCGCGCTTGAGCCGGCCGTCCTCCAGCGCGCGCTTGAGCCGCATCACCTCGGTGGCCGACTGGGTGAAGTTCACGTACAAGGGGTCGATCTGCTGCACCACCGCCAGCGGCGTGGCCTCGCCCTGGCCGACCAGGGCGCCCTCGGTCACCAGGGCGCGGCCTATGCGACCGGCGATCGGCGCCGTCACGCTGGCGTAGTTGAGGTTGATGCGCGCGGTCTGCACCGCGGCCTGGCCGGCCGCGACCTCGGCTTCGGCCTGCTGCTGCGCGGCCACGGCATTGGCGTAGTCCTGCTGGCTCACCGCCTTCTCGGCCACCAGGGGCTGGTAGCGCTCGGCCAGGGCGCGGGCCTGGGACAGGTTGGCGCGGGCCTTGGCCAGCGCGGCCTCCGCGCTCTGCAGCGCGGCGGCATAGGGCGCGGGGTCGATGCGGAACAGGGGCTGGCCGGCCCGCACCTCGCTGCCCTCGCGGAACAGCTGCTGCTGCAGGATGCCGGCCGCGCGGGCGCGCACCTGGGCCACGCGCGAGGCTTCCAGCCGCCCAGGCAGCTCGGTCACCAGGCCGACGTCGCCGGGCGCCACGCTGACCACGCCGACCTCGATGGGCGGCATGCCGCCGCCGGCCGGGCCGCCCGGTGCGGCGCCGTCCTTGCCGCATGCGCCCAGCAGCAGGGCCAGGGTCAGGGCGGCTGGCGCCAGGTCCCGGCGTCGCAGGTGGGGAATGGTCGAGGCGGGCGGGAGCTGGCGCGGGACAGGCATGGCGGAGGTCCTTGTTCTTCGGGGTTTGAGCATCGACTGGCCCAGCCGAGCAGCATGACAGCGCTGGCGGAGCAGGTGCGAAACAGGATGTAGGCGCAGTATACATACATCCTTGAATGTATGTATGATGTGAACTTTCGTAGAAGCCACAACCGGAGACACGCCCACCATGGTGCGCCGTACCAAGGCCGACGCGCAGGCCACGCGCCACCGCCTGCTCGATGCCGCCGAACAGCTGTTCCAGGCGCGCGGCGTGTCGCGCACCTCGCTCAATGACATCGCTGTCGCCGCCGGCACCACGCGCGGCGCGATCTACTGGCATTTCAAGGACAAGGCCGACCTGTTCAACGCCATGATGGAGCGCGTGACCCTGCCGATGGAGGAGTCGCTCCAATGCGTGGCGGCGCAGCAGAGCCTGGACCCGATCGAGGGCCTGCGTGCGGCCCTGCTCGAGGCCCTGCGCAAGACCGCCGGCGACGCCCAGACGCGCCGCGTGTTCGAGGTGGCGACGCACAAGGTGGAATACGTGGATGAGCTGATGGCGGTGCAGCAGCGCCACCTGCAGGTGCGCAACGCCTGCCTGGCGCGCACCGAGCAGGCCATGGAGCGCGCCGTGGCCCAGCGCGGGCGGCCGCTGACCATTCCGGTCGCCACGGCCGCGCTCGGCCTGCATGTGATGGTCGACGGCCTGATCCAGAACTGGCTGCTCGACCCCGCCGCCTTCGACCTCGTGGACAGCGGCCGGTGCCTGGCCGACCTGTACTTGGCGGGGCTGGGCCTGGGCGGCGGCTTCGGCGCATCTGATCCGGTCTTCTGCGGTGCCTCTGAGCCTGTGACGCCGGACGCATAAGCACTATAGTCATCCCGTCCCGCCGCGGTGGCCGGGATCGTCGCCCGGCCGCCTGCCGGGGTGAGGATGCCGACCGTGGGGGATCTCGATGCCTTGCTGCTGGCCCGGATCCAGTTCGCTTTCACGGTGTCCTTCCACATCGTGTTTCCTGCCATCACCATTGGCCTGGCCAGCTACCTGGCCGTGCTCGAGGCCTGCTGGCTGCGAACGGACCAGGCCGTCTACCGCGACCTCTACCATTTCTGGTCGCGCATCTTCGCGGTCAACTTCGGCATGGGCGTGGTCTCGGGCCTGGTCATGGCCTACCAGTTCGGCACCAACTGGAGCCATTTCTCGGACTTCGCCGGCAGCGTGACCGGGCCGCTGCTGACCTACGAGGTGCTGACGGCCTTCTTCCTCGAGGCCGGCTTCCTCGGCGTCATGCTGTTCGGCTGGAGCCGCGTGGGGCCGGCCCTGCATTTCGTCTCCACGCTGATGGTCGCGGTCGGCACGCTGATCTCGGCGACCTGGATCCTGGCCTCCAACAGCTGGATGCACACCCCGGCCGGCTACGCGATCGTCGATGGCCGTGTGGTGCCGACCGACTGGCTGGCCGTGATCTTCAACCCCTCGTTTCCCTACCGCCTGGCCCACATGGGCGTCGCGGCCTTCCTGTCCACCGCGCTGATGGTCGGCGCCTCGGCGGCCTGGCACCTGCTGCGCGGGCGCGACCAGCCCGCGGTGCGCAAGATGCTGTCCATGGCGATGTGGATGCTGCTGATCGTGGCGCCGCTGCAGGCCGTGATCGGCGACCTGCACGGCCTGAACACGCTGCGCCACCAGCCGGCCAAGATCGCCGCGATCGAGGGGCATTGGGAAAACAAGCCCGGCGAAGGCGTTCCGCTGACCCTGTTCGGCTGGCCCGACATGGCGCGTGAGCAGACGCGCTGGGCGGTCGAAGTGCCGCGCCTGGGCAGCCTGATCCTGACCCACTCCTGGGACGGCCAGTTCCCCGGCCTCAAGGAATACCCGCGCGCGGACCGGCCCAACGCGACCGTGGTGTTCTGGTCCTTCCGCATCATGGTCGGCCTGGGCTTTTTGATGATAGCCCTCGGCCTCTGGGCCCTGTGGGCGCGCTGGCGCGGCCGGCTCTACGAGGCGCGTGCGCTGCTGCGCTTCGCGCTGTGGATGGGGCCGGCCGGCCTGGTCGCGCTGCTGGCCGGCTGGTTCACCACCGAAGTCGGACGCCAGCCCTGGGTGGTCTACGGCCTGCTGCGCACGGCCGACGCCGTGTCACCGCACGGCGCGGCCCAGCTGGGCCTGAGCCTGGCGCTGTTCGTGGCGGTCTACCTCGTCGTGTTCGGTGCCGGCCTGGTCTACCTGCTGCACCTGATCGCCCAGGGCCCGCAGCCGCACGAGGGTGAGCATCCCCTGCCCGGCGGCCCCGGCCAGCCGCGCACGCCGGCGCGCCCGTTGTCGGCTGCATCGGCCGAGAACCCGCAGGAGAGCTGACATGAAACGCCCCCACGCTCATCACTTCGTGTATTCGCTGCCCCCCGAGGGGGCCCAGGCCTCCTTTGGGGCGGCCCGGCAGGAGGCCTGACATGGGCATAGACCTTTCTCTGATCTGGGCCGTGATCATCCTGTTCGGCATCATGATGTACGTGGTGATGGACGGCTTCGACCTGGGCATAGGCCTGCTCTATCCCTTCCTGCCCGGCAAGAGCGACCGCGACGTGATGATGAACACTGTGGCGCCGGTCTGGGACGGCAACGAGACCTGGTTGGTGCTCGGCGGCGCCGGTCTGATGGCGGCCTTTCCGCTCGCCTACTCGGTGGTGCTGAGCGCCTTCTACCTGCCGCTGGTGTTCATGCTGCTGGGCCTGATCTTCCGCGGCGTGGCCTTCGAGTTCCGCTTCAAGGCCAGCGAGGCGCGCCGCCATTGGTGGGACAAGGCCTTCATCGGCGGCTCGCTGGCCGCGACCTACTTCCAGGGCGTGATCCTGGGTGCCTACCTGCAGGGCGTGCGCGTGGAGGGCCGCGCCTACGCGGGCGGCGCCTTAGACTGGCTCACGCCGTTCTCGCTGTTCACCGGCGCCGGCCTGGTGGCGGCCTATGCGCTGCTCGGCTGCACCTGGCTGATCCTCAAGACCCAGGGCGCGCTGCAGGCGCGCATGATCGCGCTGGCGCGCCCGCTGACCTGGACTCTGCTGGCCGTGATCGCCGTCATCAGCCTGTGGACGCCGCTGGCCAGCGCGGACATCGCGCGGCGCTGGTTCAGCTGGCCCAACCTGCTGTGGTTCGCCCCCGTGCCGCTGCTGGTGCTGGCCACCGTCTGGCTGCTGCTGCGCAGGCTGCGCGCCCAGCCCGACGCCTCGCCCTTCGTGCTGACCCTGTGCCTGGTCTTCCTCGGCTACAGCGGCCTGGGCATCAGCCTGTGGCCCCACATCGTGCCGCCCGGCATCACGATCTGGCAGGCCGCCGCGCCGCCGCAGAGCCAGGGCTTCGCCCTGGTCGGCGCGCTGCTGATCATTCCCTTCATCCTGATGTACACGGCCTGGGGCTACTACGTGTTCCGCGGCAAGGTCGACGCGGGCCAGGGCTACCACTGATGGGCGACTCTCCCGCGCCGCCAAGGCCGGGCACGGGCCTGTGGCGCAGGCGCCTGGCCTGGCTGCTCGGCCTCTGGCTGGCAGGCGTGCTGGCGCTGGGGGCGGTGGCCTATGGCCTGCGCTGGCTGATGCGCTTGCTCGGCCTGACGCCCTAGCGGCCGCTGCCGGCCTGTCATCGCGGCGGTGTAGGCAGGACTGTTCGTCGGGCGCCAACGAGCGCGCAGCCAAGCGGTACAGACTGGCTTGACTTATCTCGGCGCCTTGTTATGATTTTCCAGGAATGCGAAGTTTATTTCGAATATTGGAAATTTTAGTGACAAGTGGAAGACCTGCCCAGGAGCAAGGGCGGCACGCAAGAACAGGGTTCGAGGTCAGTTAGCCATCGGGACGGCGCCTCGCGGGCCGTCTGAACAGAAAGAGTCTTCATGATGAAACTTTGCAAGTCACTGCTGGTCTTCGCAGTGTTCATGGTCCTGGCGGTTTCGGCCCAGGCCTTTCCCGACCGTCCGGTCCGCTTGATTGTGGGCTTCGCGCCTGGCGGCTCGGACATCTCCGCCCGCCTGGTCGGACAGAAGCTCTCCGAGTTGTGGGGGCAACCGGTAGTGGTCGACAACCGCCCCGGGGCGGCAGGCAACATCGGCGCCGACGCGGTCGCCAAGGCGCCGCCGGACGGCTATACCCTGCTGTTGCTGGTGAACTCCTACACCATCAACACCACGGTCTACCGCAACCTCAGCTGGGACCTGCTGCGCGATTTCGCGCCCATCGGCCGGTACGCGGCCTCGCCCATGGTGGTGGTGGTCAACGACAAGATGCCGGTCAAGAACTTCGCCGAGTTCGTCGCCTATGCGAAGGCGAATCGCGGCAAGATCAACTATGGATCGGCCGGCACCGGAACGGCGCCGCACCTGGCCGGCGAACTGTTTGCCATGCGCTCGGGCATAGAGATGACCCACGTGCCCTACAAGGGTTCGGCGCCCTCGGTCACGGCCCTGGTAGCGGACGAGGTCCAGGTGTCGTTCGGCGCCATGTCGGCCTTCGATGGCCTGGTCAAGCAGGGGCGTCTGCGCCCGCTGGCCGTCACCACGGCGACGCGTTTCCCCCGGCTGCCCGATGTGCCCACGGTGTCCGAGGCCGGTGTGCCCGGCTTCGACGTCGACATCTGGTACGGCCTGGTCGCGCCGGCCAAGACCCCTGCCGCGATCGTGAAGAAGCTCAGCGAGGACCTGGCGCAGGTGATGGCCGATCCCGACCTGCAGGCCAAGCTGCGCGAGCGCGGCCTGGAGCCAGCCTACCTGGACAGCCAGAAAACCGGCGAGCTGATGCGCCGGGACGTGGCGCGCTGGCGCGAGATCGCCAACAACCTCAAGCTGTCGCTGGAATGAGCATGCAGCAAGCCGATTCGCGGGACCTGTGGGACCGCCTGGCCGACGAGCTGCGCGAAGACGCGCCGGGCGGCCCTGCGCAGGGGCTGCGCCCCTTCTCGTCGGGGCTGCAGCGTCCGGAATGCGTGCTGACCCATGCTTCGGGCAGCCTGTTCGTGTCGGACCGGCGCGGTGGCGTGCTGAAGATCGATCCCGACGGACGCCAGCGACTGATCGGCAACGCCCCCGGCCTGCTGCCCAACGGTATCGCCATGCAGCCCGATGGCGGCTTTCTGGTCGCCAATCTGGGCGAGCAGGGCGGTGTCTGGCGCATCGCACCCGACGGGGCCCCGTCGCCCTGGCTGACCGAGGTCGAGGGGCGGCCGGTGCAGCGGGTCAATTTCGTCGCCAACGACGCGGCCGGCCGCGTCTGGGCCTGCATCAGCGCCACCGATGGCAGCGACCGCTATCCGTTGGACAGCGCCACCGGCTACATCGTGCTGCGCGATGCCTCGGGCACGCGCATCGTCGCCGACGGCCTGCACTACACCAACGAGTGCCGCGTCAGCGCCGACGGCCAGTTCATGTACGTCAATGAGACCTTCGGGCGTCGCCTCTCGCGCTTTCGCATCGACGCGGGGGGCGAACTCCGCGGCCGGGAGACCGTGGCCCGCTTCGGCGACGGCGACTTCCCCGACGGCCTGGCCCTGGATTCGGAAGGCGGCGCCTGGGTGGTGTGTGTCGGCAGCAACCGGGTCTACCGCGTTGCCGCCGACGGGCATTGCCAGACCCTCATCGACGACGCGGTCGCGGCGACCGCACAGCGCCTGGAGGCCGCCTTCGTTGCCGGAACGCTGGATCGGCCGCTGCTGTCTGCGGCGCGCGGGCGTCGGCTGGGCAACGTGACCAGCCTGGCCTTCGGCGGCGCGGACCTGCGCACGGTCTACATGGGATGCCTCGCCGGCGACGCGCTGGCCACCTTCCGCTCGCCAGTCGCCGGCATGCAGCCCGCGCACTGGCGCTGGGGCTGATGGACTTGCGGGTCGACGCGCCGCTGCGCGGCCATGGCACAGCGAGTAACAAGTTGGAGACAAAGCTAATGAAAGAGCCGATGTGGGCGCCGGTCCGCCCTGGACGGGGCCAGGGAGTGCCTGGCCTATGAGCAGCGGAATGATCCTGCTGGAGAACGTGCTGCAGGCCCTGGTGACCAGCCTGCTGGTCGGTGGGGTCTACGGCCTGTTGTGCGTGGGCCTGGGCCTGATCTTCAGCGTGATGCGCGTGATCAATTTCGCGCAGGGCGAGTTCATGATGATTGGCATGTACGCCTCGCTGCTGGGCTTCCAGACCCTGGGCCTGGGTCCCCTGCTGGGCGACTGGGGCGGGCTGGTGGTGAGCGCCCTGGTGGCGGGCGGCGTGCTCTACCTGCTGGCCTCGCTGCTGCACCCGGCCCTGCTGGCACGGGTGTCGGGCTCGCGCGTCACCGGCACCGAGGGCGATGGCCACTACCCGCAGCTGACGCTCACGCTGGGCCTGTCCCTGGTGCTGGCCAACGGCGGCCTGATCCTGTTCGGCTCTTCGCCGCACACCATCCGGACGGCCTTGTCGTCCTCGGCCTGGGTCGTCGGGCCACTGGTGGGCGAGGACGTGATGATCTTCCTCAACAAGGCCCGCACCCTGGCCTTCCTCGTCACCCTGGTGGTGGTCGCAGCGGTGGCGCTGTTCATCACCCGGACCCGCGCCGGCAAACGCCTGCGCGCCGCCGCGGACAACGCGGAAGCGGCCACCTATATGGGCATCGACGTCACGCGGGCGCATCGCTTCGCGTTTGCGCTCGGTGCGGCCGTGACCGGCATTGCCGGCGGTCTGGTCGCGGCCTATTACCCGTTCCAGCCCTACGCGGGCGTGGAATTCGTCGTGATCATGTATGCCGGTGTCGTGCTGGGTGGCATGGGCAGCATCAAGGGGGCGTTCTGGGGCGGCCTGGTCATCGGCCTGGTGCAGCAGATGTCGACCCTGGTGCTGCCGGTGCAGCTGCAGAACACGGCCATCTTCGTGGTGTTCCTGCTGGTGATGCTGTTGCGTCCGCAAGGTCTGTTTGGAAGGAACACCGATCGTGCATAAGGCAAGTTCCACGCGAAACCAGATCGGCCGCCCTCTGCTGGTGACCTTCGGCCTGGCGACGCTGTACCTGTTCGCTGCCGCGCTGACCGCCAATCCCTATGTGCTGCTGATCATGACCCTGGTGCCGATCTGGGCCACGGTGGGCGTGTCCTGGAACGTGTTCAGCGGGTACTCGGGCCTGCTGTCGTTCGGCCATGCGGCCTTCTTCGGCCTGGGCGCCTACACGCTGGCCGTGGGCTTTGCCCATTTCGGGCTCTCGCCCTGGATCGGCCTGCTGGCCGCGGCAGCGGTCGGTGCGCTGGCGGGGGCGGTGGTGGGTGTTCCCACCTTCCGGCTGCGCGGCGTCTATTTCAGCCTGGCCATGCTCGCCTATCCCCTGGCCCTGCTGTACGTGTTCGAATGGCTGGGCCTGCAGGAGGTGGCGCTGCCGCTCAAGCGCGAGGGGGCGGTGGCCTACATGCAGTTCTCCGATCCGCGTGCCTACGTGCTGCTGGCCGTGGCCATGCTGGTTGGCGCGCTGCTGATCAACCTGTGGATCGGGCGTTCGCGCTTCGGCCTGTCGCTGCTCGCGGTCAAGCAGAACGAGCTGGCCGCCGAGGCCTCTGGCATCAACCCCTTCCGCTGGAAGCTGCTGGCCCTGGTGCTGTCGGGCGCCATCGCGGGCGTGGCCGGCGGCCTGTACGCGGTGGTGCTGGTGATCGTGACGCCGCACTCGGTGTTCGGCATGCTGGTGTCGGCGCAGGCCCTGATCTTCACCATGTTCGGTGGCGTCGGCAGGATCGCCGGCCCGGTGCTGGGTGCCCTGATCCTGTTGCCCCTGGGCGAGTTGCTGAACGCCACGCTGGGCGCGCGCCTGCCGGGCATACAGGGCGTGATCTACGGGGCCGCCATCATCCTGATCGTGCTGATGGCGCCCGAAGGGGTCCTGCCGCGCCTGACCGATGCGTGGCAGGCCCGCCGTGGCCGGCGCGGCGCGGGCGCCACCGCGGCGCCGGCGGCCGCGGCGTCCCTCGCCACGAACGGCCCGGTGGCCCCGGCGGTGCCCGCCGCCGCGCCCCCCGCCCCCGGCGGCGAGCTCATCCTGCGCGTGCAGGGCCTGTCCAAGCGCTTCGGCGGCCTGCAGGCCGTGCAGGACGTGGCTTTCGACGTCCGGCGGGGCGAGATCCTCGGCATCATCGGCCCCAACGGGGCCGGCAAGACCACCATGTTCAACCTGCTCAACGGCATGGTTGCGCCCACCAGCGGCAGCATCGTGTTCGAAGGGCAGGAGCTGCGCGGTCTGCGCTCCTACCAGGTGTGCCGCCTCGGCGTCGGGCGCACCTTCCAGGTGGTGCGCCCCTTTGCGCGCCTGAGCGTGCTCGAGAACGTGGTCATCGGCGCGTTCGCCGCGGAGCCGGACGACGCGCTGGCCTACGGCCGCGCCATGGAGGCGCTGCGGCAGGTCGGCCTGGAGCCCTACGCCCAGGTGCTGGCCGGCGGCCTGCCCGCGGTCCAGCTGCGCCTGATGGAGATCGCCAGGGCCCTGGCCTCGCGGCCCAAGCTGCTGCTGCTCGACGAAGTACTGGCGGGGCTGGGCGGCGGCGAGGTCGAACAGGTGATGCGGGCGCTGACGGCGATCCGCGACGCCGGCGTCACCATCGTGATCATCGAGCACACCATGCATGCCATGGTGAGGCTTGCCAACCGGCTCCTGGTGCTGGACCACGGCAAGGTGCTGTACGTCGGGGAACCGGCCGCTGTCACCAGCGAGCCGGCGGTGATCGAAGCCTACCTGGGCAAGAAATGGGTCGGCCATGCTGCGCATTGAGCAACTCTGTGTCTCCTACGGCGACCTGCGCGCGCTCGAGAATGTCAGCCTCGAGGTCAAGGCGGGTGCCTTCGTGGCCATCGTCGGCGCCAATGGCGCGGGCAAGTCCACCCTGTTCAAGGCGATCTCGGGGACGGTGCCCACGCTGTCGGGGCGACTCGAGTTCGACGGCCACGACTTGTCCACCATCGCCGCGCCGCAGCGCGCCCTGCTGGGCATCGCCCATGTGCCCGAGGGCCGGCAGGTCTTTCGCAGCCTGACGGTGCTCGAGAACCTGGAGATGGGGGCCCAGACGCCCGCCGCGCGCCAGTCCTTCGACGCGACGCTGGCGCAGATCTACACCCTGTTTCCGAGGCTGGCCGAGCGCTCGGGCCAGCTGGCGGGAACCCTGTCGGGCGGCGAGCAGCAGATGGTCGCCATCGGTCGCGGACTGGCTTCGCGTCCCAAGTTGCTGATGCTCGACGAGCCCTCCATGGGGCTGGCGCCGGCGGTGGCCGACGCCATCTTCGAGCGCATCGAGCAGGTGCACCGCGAAAGCGGCATGGCCGTGCTGCTGGTCGAACAGCGGGTCGCCGAGGCCCTGCATGCCTGCAGCTACGGCTACGTGCTGGAGTCCGGCCGCATGGCCCTGGAGGGCACGCACGACGTCCTGATCAGCAACCCGCGCATCAAGCAGGCCTATCTGGGCATGTGAACAGGGATTCCACCATCCGGCCTTTGCAGGCCGTTCCGTCGCACGCGGGCCATGCGCCCGTGTTTTGAGCACTTGAAAAGGAGACAGCCATGAAAGTATGTCCGAGAATCCCTCAGCTGGCGCGCCGCGGCATTGCCGGCGCAGCCCTGGCCACCCTGGCGGCGAGCCTGCTGCCGGGTGCCGTCTGGGCGCAGGCCCCCAAGGAGGTCAAGCTGGCCGTGGTCGTGCCGCTGTCCGGCCCCTGGGCGCGCAACGGCGAGCTGCACGTCAAGGGCGCGCAGATGGCGGTGGACGACATCAACGCCGCGGGCGGCATCAAGGCCCTGGGCGGCGCCAGGATCAAGCTGATCACGGCCGACGCCGGTGACAGCGTGGAGAAGGCGAAGAACGCGGCCCAGCGCCTGCTGGCTTCCGAGCCCGATCTGGTGGGCGCGACCGGCAGCTTCGTGAGCTCCTTCACCCTGGCCATCACGGAAGTGACCGAGCGCGCCGAGCTGCCGTTCCTGACGCTGTCGTATTCCGACCAGATCAACGAGCGGGGCTTCAAGTATGTGTTCCAGACTTCGCCGACCGCCAACACCCAGGCCGGCGCCGCCCTGCCCATCCTGATGAACCTGGCCACGCAGGCGACCGGCAAAGCGCCCCAGACGGTGGGCATCGTGATGGACAACACGGCCTCTCCCGTGAGCTTCTCCAAGGCCATGCGCGAAGGCGGCTTCGAGAAGGCCAGGGTCAAGCTGATGATGGACGAGGTGTTCACGCCGCCGCTGTCCGACGCCACCTCGAGCGTGCAGAAGCTGCGCAACATCCGGCCCGACTTCGCCTTCCTGCTGTCGACCAACGTGCCCGACACCAAGCTGCTGCTGGAGAAGATGAGCGAGATGCGCATCGGCAATGGCGCGATTCCCGTGGTGACCAACGGTGGCCACATGGGCGCGCCCGAACTTTTGAAGGTGATGAACAAGGAAACCCTGGAAGGCGTGATGGTGGTGATCGCCAACTGGGGTGGCAAGGGTCATGAGGCCCTTACCAGCGCGTTCAGCAAGCGCATGAACGAGCCTTGGATGACGCAGGACAGCATCTCGACCTATGGCGACATGTGGATATTCAAGCAGGCCATGGAAGCCGCGGGCTCGGCCGACCGGCGCAAGGTGGCCGAGGCCATCCGCAAGATGGACACGAACGAAGGTGCCGCCAAGTACTACCCGGGTGGGCACCTGCGGTTCGACGAGAAGGGCCGCCGGGTCGGTGCGGAGACCGTGATCCTGCAATGGCGCAACGGCGTGCCGGTTCCGGTCTACCCGCCCTCCCTGGCGGTGATGGCGCCGCTGTGGCCCAAGCGCTGATCGGCCGCAGCGGGAGGATCTGACCAGGCAGGCGTCGCCGGCGCTGGGCGCCGGCCTTCGCGGTGTGGCAACGCCGCTCAGGCGCCCTGCTTCGAGGCAAGCTCGCCCAGCACCTCGGCGGTGTGCTCGCCCAGTGCGGGCGTCGGCCGCGTGAGCGAACCGGTCGTGCCGTCGAACATCAGCGGCTGGCGGATGTAGCGCAAAGTCCCGCCCGGCCCCGCAAGGGGGACCACCATGCCGCGCGCGGCGACCTGCGGGTCTTGCGCGACCTCGCCCAGCTTGCGCACCGGACCGAAGGCGATGCGCTCGGCTTCCAGGCGCTCGCACAGCCAGTCGTGAGGATGTTGCGCCAAGGCCGCACGCAGGCGCGGCACGATGTCCTCGGCCCGCGCGCTGCGCTGCCGCTCATTCAGCGCAGCGAACTCGTCCAATCCCAGCAAACCGCACAGGGCCGACCACATGTGGTCCTCGCCGGCGATGCTCAGCGTGATCTGACGGCCGTCGGCGGTGGCGAACAGGCCGTAGCCCGGGTCTTCGGGCGGCAGGCGCCGGGCGGGCAGGCCGTTCATCGCCGGCACCAGGAACGGGGTCATCCAGCTGAGCAGCGAGTCGAGCATCGACACGTCGATCTGCGAGCCCTGGCCGGAGCGCGTGCGCGCGAGCAGGGCGCTGACCACGCCCAGTGCAGCGAACATCGCCGACGCGATATCGGCCAGGGGCAGCACCGGCATCGCGGCGCCGGCCTCCTGGCCGGCCGGCACATCGAGCATGCCGGCAACTCCCTGGATGCTCAGGTCGTGGCCGGCCACGCTGGCCAGCGGCCCGTTCTGGCCGAACGACGAGATCGACACGAACACCAGCCCGGGCTTGTGGGTGCGCAGCACCTCGGCGTCGAGCTTCAGGCGCGCCATCACGCCGGGACGAAAGCCTTCCAGGACCGCGTCGGCGGTGTCGACCAGGGCCAGGAAGGCGGCGCGGCCCTGCTCGCTCTTGAGGTCCAGCGCCACCGAGCGCTTGTTGCGGTTGAAAGCGGTGAACAGCCCGGGAAAACGCCGCGAGGGGTCGCCGCCATCGGGGCGCTCGACCAGGATCACGTCCGCGCCCAGGTCGGCGAGCAACAGGGTGGCGTAGGGGCCTGGGAACTGCTCGGCCAGGCTGAGGATGCGCACGCCGGTCAGGGGGAGCGATGTCATGCGAAGTTTCCTTACAGATGAGGAGGACGCGGGGTCGGCCAAAGGCACGCTCGGGCGGCGTTCCGGGCGGACGGCGCATTCCATGCATTTTGCGTCGCCGCAAGGGTTTTGATCGAGTTTCGAATACAAGAAAACTAATTCCTTATCAGGAAAATTTAACACTTCGAAGTCCTGGGGGCAAGGGGTGGAAGGTCTGCCTCGGCGTGATCCGCGAAGACGGCGAGCCTGTTGCCGGCCGGTCACAAAAAAAGCCCCCCTTTTTTCGGCTGCGTGATATGATTTTCGAAAACAGAGATTTGTATTCGAGATTTAGAAATATACCAAGGCGGGTCCGCCAACCGGCGCAGGCCCTTCCATCTACTCAGTGAAAGGTGATCCATGGGAAAACAGATTCAGGTCGGGGTGGTTGGCAGCGCGGTATTCGCGCCGCGCAACCCCGAACGCACCTCGTTCGAGGAGGCGCTGCACGCGGTCACGCATGCGGCCCTGCGCGACGCGGGCATCAAGATCGAGGACATCGACGGCATCGTCGTGGCCGGCAATGACCAGCTCGATGGTCGCGCCATCACCATCATGATGGCCTCTGGCTCGGTGGGCGGCGTCAGCCGCGACATCCTGGCCACGCCGTCGGGCTCCGAGCATGCGTTCGTGCTGGGCGCGCTGCGCGTGCGCTCGGGTCTGTACCGCACGCAGCTGGTCGTCTCGTGGAGCCCCCTCGAGACCGACGGCATCGAAGACGTCCAGCGCCTGTCCGCGGACCCCTACTACCACCGCAGCCTCCCGCTGGACGACCTTTCCACGCATGCGCTGCACGCCGTGGCGCTGGAAGCCAAGGTGCCCGGCTTGCGCGAGGCCGCCGTCACCGTGACCGAGACCAACCGCCGCCACGGCTCGCAGGCGCACGCCGAGTACGCCCCGGCGCCGCGCGAAAAGGTCAACATCGAGCAAGGCAAGATGCTGCGCTACCCGATCACCGAAGGCATGGTGTCGGCGCCGGCGTTCGCCGCCGTCGCGATGGTGCTCGCCAGCGACGACTGGATCGCCGAGCGACAGGGCCTGGCCACCGCCTGGATCCAGGGCATGGGCTGGGCCACCGAGCTGCCCTGGCTGGGCGACCGCGACCTGTCCACCCTGCCTTCGCTGGCCGCCGCCGTGGAGCAGGCCTACCGCGAATCCGGCACCGACCTGAACAAGCCTGATTTCGACCTGGCCGAAGTGGCCGACGCCACGCCCTACCAGCAGTTGGTGGCCATCGAAGGCCTGGGCCTGTGCCAGCGCGAGCAGCTCACGCAGGCCGTGGCCAGCGGCACCTTCGCCAAGGAAGGCGCCATGCCGGTCAACCTGTCGGGTGGCGCGATCTGCTTCAACCCGCTGTTCTGCACCGGCCTCATGAGCATCAACGAGGTCGCCAACCAGATCCGTGGCAAGGCCGGCGCCCACCAGCGGGCCGGTGTGAAGAAGGCCGTGGCTCACGGGGCCAGCGGCGGCGCCATGCAATACAACACCGTGGTCGTGCTCGGCCGCGAAGCCAGGGAGAACGTGAAATGAGAAAGATTCCCCGCGTCGGAATCATCGGCATCGGGCAGTCGGCGCACCAGGCGCGCCGCGACGATGCCAACTACACCGAGCTGGTGCGTGAAGCCGTCTCGCTTGCCATGGCCGATGCCAAGCGCGAGTTCGACGAGATCGAGGCCGTGGTCTACTCGCTGGCACCCGACGCTCTGCTGGGCATCGTGAACGCAGAGCGCCAGGGCGTCGCCGCCGTGGGCGCGCGCAACAAGCGCTTCATGCGCATCAACACCGGCGGCTCCACCGGCGTGTCGGCCCTGGCGGCCGCGCACTCGCACATCCTGGCGGGCGCCTGCGAGACCGTTCTCGTGGCCGGCGCCGACAAGGTGGGCGAGTGCGGCGACTCGCAGACCATACTGAACAAGATCTGGGACCCGACCTACGAGCGCTCGCTGCCCCTGGGCACGATCACCATGCTGGCCATGTCGGCCGTGCGCTACATGCACAAGTACGGCATGACCGAGGAAGACATGGCCCGCATCGTGGTGAAGAACCGCGAGCATGCCTCGCTCAATCCCAACGCGCACCTGCGCCAGCGCACCACCATCGAGGAGGTGATGGCCTCGCGCATGATCTCCTGGCCGATCAAGCTGTTCGACGCCTGCCCCCAATCGAGCGGGGGTTGCGCCATGGTGCTGGCCTCCGAGGACTACATCAAGCGCAACCAGCTCGACGCCGTGTGGATCACCGGCGTGGGCCACAGCTCCGAGAGCTACTTCATCGGCGACCGCATGGGCAACCACTACGCGGCCGACCATGGTGACGCCCAGGCCCTGGGCGAAGCCTGCCACCGCGCCTACCAGATGGCCGGCATCACCGACCCGGTCAAGCAGATCGATGCAGCCGAGCTGTACGCGCCCTTCAGCAACACCGAGTACCACGCCATCGAGGCGGCCGGCCTCGCCCCGCTGGGCAAGTCTCCGGCCATGCTGCGCGAAGGCTTCTTCAAGATCGGCGGGCAGAACCCGGTCAATCCCTCGGGCGGCACGCTGTGCGCCAACCCGATCGCTGCCACCGCCATGATCCGCGTCGCCGAAGCAGCCCTGCAGGTATGGGGCCGCGCCGGTGGCCACCAGGTCCAGGGCGCCAAGCGTGCGATCGGCACCGGCAACGGCGGCGATCACCAGTTCTTCGGCGCGATGGTCGTCGAAGCCTGATCTACAGAATCTCACTCGAAAGGAAAACGAACATGGAACTGATGACCCGTACCGAGCAGTGGAACATCACCTACAAGCATGCGCTGGGCGAGACCGCCAGCTACTTCTTCCAGCAGCTGCGTGACCACCAGAAGATCCACGGCCGCCGCGACGCCAAGTCCGGCCGCGTGCTGGTGCCCCCCCGCGCCTTCTCCGACGAGACGCTCGAACCCACCAAGGACTGGGTGGAAGTCGGCCCCGAGGGCCAGATCGAGTGTTTCACCATCGTCTACGCCGCCTTCAAAAACCTGCCGGACCCGCCCTACGCCTTCGGCTACGTGCTGCTCAAGGGCGCCGATACCGCGATCGGCGGCTTCTTCAAGGGCTTGGACTTGAGCGACAGCGCCGCCGCCGCCAAGAAGCTCGCCGTGGGCACCAAGGTGATCACCAGGTTCGCCGAAAAGCGCACCGGTGACGTGCTCGACTTCTGGTTCGAGCTCGCCGAGTAATTACCCCTGCGCCGGTGTCGGAGTATCCGATGCCGGCCGTCGGTTCTATATTTCATCCACAACATCCGAGGTAGACGAGACATGGCAGACGGCACAACGATCTCGGCGCTCAACCGCCGGCACATCCTCCAAGGCGCCGCCGCGGCGCTGTCGAGCGTCGCGCTGGGCATCGGTCCGGCGGCCGCCCAGTCCTCCGATACCCCGATCAAGATCGCGGTCGGCTTCCCGCCCGGCGGCTCGGGCGACCTGTTCGCGCGCATCCTGGCCGATGCCTTGCGCGAGGAATTGGCGCGCCCGGTGCTGATCGAGAACAAACCCGGGGCCGGCGGCCTCACCGTGGCCATGGGCTTTCTGCGTGCGCCCAAGGATGGCAGCCAGCTCATGCTGGCCACCGGTTCTACGGCCGTGTCGGCGCCGATCTCGCGCGCCAAGCCGCCGTACAACCCGGTCGAAGACTTCCAGTGGATCGCCCTGCTGTCCAACGCGCCCTTCGTCATCGCGGTAAACCCGGCCTTGCCGGTGACCGACCTCAAGGGCCTGGTCGCCTACGCCAAGGCCCGGCCGAACAAGCTCTCCTACGGCCATGCCGGGCTCGGCACCACGGTGCACCTGGCCGCCGAGCTGTTCAAGGAGCGCGCCGGCGTCGACATCGTCGACATCGCCTATGCGGGCAGCGCGGGTGCGATCACCGACACCATCGCCGGCAACGTGCAATTCATCGTCGAGACCACGGGCGCGCTGCTGCAGCACCACAAGGCCGGCAAGCTGCGCATCATCGCCACCATGGCCGAGGCGCGCGAAAAGATCGCGCCGGACATCCCGACCGCACGCGAGGCCGGCTATGACCTGCTGGCCGGCACCTGCAACCTGCTGGCCGCGCCCCTGGGCACGCCGCGCGAGGTGGTCGAGCCGATCGCCAAGGCGGTGGCCCGCGTGATGGAGCGTCCCGCCATCCAGCAGCGGCTGGCGCAGCTGGGCATCCAGCCGATCACCCAGTCCAGCCCCGCGCAGGCGCGCGACTACGTGGCCGCCGAGGTCGCGCGCTGGACCCCGATCGTGAAGAAACTCGGCATCGCGCTCTGATGCGGCCGGCAGGCAAAGCCATGAGCGCGAACCTGCAGGAACGGGACACTGGCACGGAGGCCGCCCGGGCGCTGCTGGATCCCGCCTCGGTGGCCATCATCGGCGCCTCGGACAAGTCCCGCTGGTCGGCGACGGCCTTCGAGAATCTGACCCAGGGCGGCTTCCGCGGGGCCGTCCACTTGGTCAACCCGAGAGGCGCCATGGCACATGGCCGGTCAGTCGCCAGGACCTGCGCCGAGCTCGGGGATCGCGTCGACCTGGGCCTGGTGATGGCGCCTGCGGCGGCCGTGGCCGACGCGGTGGCTGACCTGGCCGCGGCCGGCGCGCGCTCGGCCGTGGTCCTGTCGGCCGGGTTTTCCGAGACCGGCGCGGCGGGCGATCGCCTGCAGCAGCGCCTGCGCGACGTGGCGTCGGCGACGGGCATCCGCCTGCTCGGACCGAATTGCCTGGGCTTCATCAATTTCAGCAACCGGGCCTATGTCTGGACCACGCCGGTCATGGCGCCGTCCAGCAACCACGGCGTGGCCATCGTTTCCCAAAGCGGTGCCACGGCCTATTTCCTGTCCACCCTGGCCTACCAGCAGGACGTGGGCCTGAGTCATGTGGTCTCCACCGGCAACGAGGCCGACCTGGACGGCGCTTGCTTCGTCGACTACCTGATCGACGACCCGAATGCGCGGGCCATCGCGGTGTTCGCCGAAACCTTCCGCAATCCGGCGCGTTTTCGGCGCGCCGCCGAGCGCGCCCTGAGCATGGGCAAGCCGCTGGTGGTGCTGAAGATGGGTGCCAGCGAGGTGACGGCCAAATCGGCGATGGCGCACACCGGCGCGCTGGTCGGCGACGACCGGGTGTTCGACGGCATCTGCCAGCAGCTGGGCATCATCCGCGTGCGCTCGATGGAAGAGCTGCTGGCCACGGCCGATGTGGTCGGCCGCACCGGCCTGCTGCGCCCCGGCGGGCTGTGCGTCGTGACCAACTCGGGCGGCGTGGGCGAGATCGCCGCCGACACCGCCCAGCTGCGTGGCCTCGCGCTGCCGGCGCTGAGCGAAGCGACGGCCGCGGCCCTGCGCGAGACCATTCCCGACATGGCCGCGACGCACAATCCGCTCGACCTGACCGGCGCGGTCACGCCCGAGCAATGCGAGGGGGCCCTGCGGGTCCTGGGCGGCCAGGCCGACTACGCGGCCATCCTCTGCCCCTGGTACGAGATTCCCACGACGCCGCAGCAGGTCAACGAGCGTCTGACCCAGTTGCACCAGCACCTCACGCGTGGCCTGGCCGCGGCCCCGGTGCCGGGCCTGCTGGTGAGCTACACCAACACCACCGTCAACGCCATGGCGCGCGAGATCATCGCGCAGACCGGGGCGAACTACCTGGCCTGCGGCCTGGACCGCGCCATCAGCGGCCTGGCCAGCGCCTTCTGGTGGTCTCAGCGCCAGCGCGAGCATGCGGGCCGGCAACGGGCCCAGGCCGTGGCGCGCACGCTCACGCCCGAGCGCCCGCGCTCCGAGCGCGAGGCCCTGGACTTCCTGGCCCGGCAGGGTGTTCCCGTGGTGCCCGCCACGCTCGCGGCCGACGTGGACCAGGCCGTGCGCGCGGCGCGCGAGCTCGGCACGGCGGTGGTGGTCAAGGTCGCTTCGCCCGACATCGCCCACAAGAGCGACATCGGCGGCGTGGCGCTGAACCTGCGGGGCGACGAGGCGGTGCGCACCGCCTTCAACCAGGTGCTCGCGGCCGCGCGCCAGCATTGTCCCGAAGCCCGGATCGAAGGCGCCCTCGTTGCGCCGATGCGCGCGCGCGGCGTCGAGCTGTTCGTCGGCTTCTCGCGCGACCCCCAATGGGGGCCCATCCTGGCCGTCGGGCTCGGCGGTGTGTGGGTGGAAGTGCTGCAGGACGTGGCCTTGCGGCCCCTGCCGGTCGACGCCGACGAGGTCCAGCGCATGCTGGCCGGTCTGCGCGGCGCCAAGCTGCTGGCGGGCCAGCGCGGCATCCCGGCGGCGGACCTCGACGCCGTGGCCGCGGCCATCGCAGCGATCGGCGAAGCCATCCTGCGCCTGGGGCCGGAGCTCGAGGCGCTCGACGTCAACCCGCTGTGGGTGCGCGGCGACCAGGTCGAGGCGCTCGACGCGCTGTTCGTCTGGCGTGCTCCCGAAACTGCTGCCACGCCGACCTGAATTCGCACCCAGCAAGGACCCTGCCATGCGTACCCCCATCTGCGAGAAGCTCGGCTGCGAACTGCCGATCTTCGCCTTTTCCCACTGCCGCGACGTGGTCGTCGAAGTCACCAAGGCGGGCGGCTTCGGCGTGCTCGGCGCCTCGACCTTCTCGCCCGAACAACTGGAGGCCGAGCTGCGCTGGATCGACCAGCATGTGGACGGCCGTCCCTATGGCGTCGATGTCATCATCCCCACCAAGTACGACAAGGAAGCCGAAACCACCACGGAGGATCTGGAGAAGCTGATCCCGGACGAGCACCGGGCCTTCATGGACCGGCTGCTGGCCGAGGAGGGCGTGCCCGAGCTGCCGCCAGACGAGCGGGAGCGCATCCACAAGGAGATCGTCGAAGGGCGCGGCAACATGACGCCCGACGGCGCGCGCCGCCTGCTGCGCGTGGCGCTCGCTCATCCCCAGGTCAAGCTGGTGGTGAGCGCCCTGGGCTCGCCACCGCCCGACGTGGTGGAGGAGTTGCGCGAGCGCAAGGTGATGATAGGCGCCATGTGCGGCAAGGGCGAGCATGCGGCCCGCCACAAGGCGGCCGGCGTTCAGGTGATCGTGGCCCAGGGCACCGAGGCGGGCGGGCACACCGGCGACATCGCCACCATGGTGCTGGTGCCGCAGGTGGTCGAAGCCTGTGGCGACGAGGTCGCCGTGCTGGCGGCCGGCGGCATCGCCAAGGGCAGCCAGATCGCCGCGGCGCTGGCGCTCGGCGCGCAGGGCGTGTGGTGCGGCACGGTGTGGCTGGGCACGCGAGAGAGCGAGCTCGATCCCTTCGAGAAGCAGGTGATGTTCGAGACGCGCTCGGAGGACGCGGTGCGGCGCAAGGCCCGCACCGGCAAGACGGTGCGCATGACCCGCAGCAAGCTGTCGGAGGCCTGGGAGCAGCCGGGCGCGCCCAAGTACCTGCCCACGCCGCTGCAGGGCATCCTCTACAACGAGGCCCACGCGCGCGTGGTGCGCGCCAAGCGCAAGGACCTCTACTCCTTCCCGGCGGGGCAGGTGGTGGGCATGATCAACGAGGAAACCTCGGTGCGCGATGTGATGTACCGCATGCAGCTCGAGTACCTCGAGACCATGGAGCGGCTGCGCAAGCTCGATCCCAGCGAATCCTGAAGCAAAGGAAAACCTATGTCGGACGAAGTCCTGGTCGAACACATCGACGGCATGGTGGTCGTCACCATCAACCGGCCCGAACAGCGCAACGCGGTGAACCGCGCCGTCTCGTATGGCGTCTGCGCGGCGCTCGACGAAATGGACCACCGGCCCGACCTGCGCATCGGCATCCTGACCGGCGCGGGCGGCAACTTCTGCGCCGGCATGGACCTCAAGGCCTTCTTGCGCGGCGAGGTGACGCGGGTCAAGGGACGGGGCATCCTGGGCATCGCCATGACCCCGCCGCGCAAGCCCCTGATTGCCGCTGTCGAGGGCTATGCCCTGGCCGGCGGATTCGAGTCGGTGCTGGCCTGCGACCTGGTGGTGGCGGCGCGCAACGCACAGTTCGGTCTGCCGGAGGTCAAGCGCGGGCTCGCGGCGGCCGCGGGCGGGCTGATGCGCCTGCCGCGGCTGATTCCGCAGCGCATCGCCATGGAGGTGGCGCTCACCGGCGACATGATCCCGGCCGAGCGCCTATACCAGTACGGCCTGATCAATGTCTTGGTCGAACCAGGGCAGGCGCTGGACGAAGCCAAGAAGCTGGCGCGCCGCATCATGGCCAATGCGCCGCTGGCGGTGGCCGCGAGCAAGCAGGTGATCATCGAGCAGCGCGACTGGCCGATCGCCGAGATGTTCGCTCGGCAGGAGGCGATCACCGGGCATCTGCTGGGCTCGGCCGACGCACGCGAGGGCGCGTCCGCCTTCGCCGAGCGCCGAGCGCCGGTGTGGAAGGGCGAATGACGCGTTTGCCGCCGTGACGGGCCCGGCCCGGTTGCGCGTTCAGGCCGCCAGCGCCGCTTCGACGGGGAACTGCAGCACGATCAACTCGAGCCCGGTGTCGCCCGCCTCGATGTCGAGCGGCTCGCCCTGCGGGACGAACACGGTAGCCAAGCCGTGCAGCGTCTCTTCATCGACGCGCAAGGCCCCCTGGGTCACCACATAGAAGCGTCCGCCGCCGCGCTCCTGCCCGGCCGGTGCCGGCCGCCTCGCATGGGGCGGCAGCCAGAGCAGCCAGGCCGCCAGTCCGCCCGCGTCGGGTGCGATCAGCGTCTCCTCGGCTGGTGCGTCCAGCGTCTGCAGCGCCTGCGCCGTGACCTGCGCACGTGGCGCTCCATGCGCCTGCTGCTTCCTGATCCGAAGCTGCAGCCGCTCGCGCGAGTCGGGCAGGTACCAGGCGCCCACGTCGCTCATCACCCGCAAGGTCAGGTAGGCCAGCCCCTCGCCGCCTGACACGATGGGCCCATAGCCCGAGTGGGGCGACGCATAGTGCACGGACAGGGGCCCAAGCGGGTTCCTGCCGATGCTGCCGCTGCCGCCGACGACCAACTGGAACTGGTGCTGCAAGTGGAAATGGGTGGGTAGCGTCCAGTGGGCCGACTGCTCGACGAGAAAGGCCTGGGGCCGCGGGCGCGCCTGGGCTTCCGAAACGATCAGGTCGGTCACAAAGCCGATGAACTGGGGCTTGTCGAGTGCGCGCCGCGCCGGCTGGGCGCGCTCCAGGGTCTGCATGCGGATCAAAATTCTGGCCCCATCCGGTGTGAATCTGGCTATACTGAAATTTCGAGAAAACGAAATGATTTTCGAAAATGAAAGATAAGCCTTCCTGTGCGCAACGTCAAGCGCGGCGCGCCGGCAGCCTGTCTTCTCTTCCGCTTCCCCTTGCCTTGATGGAGACGCCGCCATGCCGTTGTTGGATCCCGAAGTCGAGAAACTGCTCGAGCTGGCCCGCCAGGCGGGCCGCCCGCCCTACGAGGCGCTGACACCAGAGCAAGCGCGCGCGGCCTACGCGGCCAGTTGGGACCTGCTGCAGCCGCCGCCACAGGCCGTGGCCGCAGTGCGCGACGTCAGCGTGCCCGGCCAGGGGGGCGATCTGCGCCTGCGGATTTACCGCGGCCTGGGCACGCAGGACGACCAGCTCCTGCCTTGCATGGTCTTCCTGCACGGCGGCGGCTGGGTGATCGGCAACCTCGAGAGCCACGACCGGCTGTGTCGTCGCCTGGCCAACGTGGCCCGCATCTGCGTGGTCGCCGTGGACTACCGGCTGGCGCCCGAGCATCGCTTTCCCGCCGCGCTCGAAGATGCCGCGACGGCCCTGCAATGGGTGACTGAGCATCAAGCGGCACTGTCCATTGCGCCGGGCCGCATCGGCATCGGCGGGGACAGCGCCGGCGGCAACCTGGCGGCGGTGCTGGCCCTGATGGGCCGCGACGGCAGCGCGCCGCCCGCGATGTACCAGGCGTTGATCTACCCGGTGCTGGACCTGACGGCCGACAGCGCCTCGTATCGGAAAGTGACTGCGGGCGTGCCGCTGACGGCGGCCACCATGCATTACTTCATCGACCACTACACGCCGCTGTCGAGTCAGCGTCTCGACTGGCGGGTCTCGCCGCTGAGGGCGCAGAGCCTGGCCGGCACGCCGCCCGCTCTGGTGGTGACCGTCGCCAACGACCCGCTGTGCGATGAGGGGCGTGCCTATGCCCAGAGGCTGGAAGAAGAGGGCGTGCGCGTCACCTCGCTGCACATGAGCGACCAGCTGCACGGCATGTTGCTGCTGGGCAAGCTCGTGCGCGCCAGCAACATCGTGATCGACTTCGTCGCCACCGCCATGGGCGAGGCACTGCATCACGGCACGCCGGTTCGCAGCCATTCACAAAGTTGAGCGGTTTCGATCAAAACATGTGTCTTTTCGCGCCCTGTCCTCGTCGCTAGAGTTCGAGACTTTCTCGCACGACGAACGCCTCTTGTCTTGAATATTCCCGGCGCACGTCGGACCACCCAGAAGGAGACATCGATGAACCGCGCAGACCCCTCCAGTTCAACCTATACCACCTTCGATGCCGTGGTCGTCGGGGCCGGCTTTGCGGGGCTCTACATGCTTTATCGCCTGCGTCAGCTCGGCCTGAGGGTTCGGGCTTACGAGGCCGGCGACGGCGTGGGAGGAACCTGGTACTGGAACCGATACCCCGGCGCACGCTGCGATGTGGAGAGCATGCAGTATTCCTATTCCTTTTCGGAGGATCTCCAGCGTGAGTGGCACTGGACCGAGCGTTACCCGCAACAAGAGGAGATCCTTCGCTACATCAACCATGTGGCCGACCGCTTCGACCTGCGTCGCGACATCCAGCTCGAAACCCGGGTCATCAAGGCGGTCCATGACGAGAAAAACAGCCAGTGGACCGTGTTGACCGATCGCGGCGACAAGGTCGTCACGCGCTTTCTCATTTCCGCGGCGGGCTGCCTCTCAGCCGGCAGGGTGCCCGACATTACCGGTCTCGACAGCTTCAAGGGAAAGTGGTTCCACACCGGCAACTGGCCGCACGAGAAGGTGGACTTCACCGGGCGGAGGGTCGGCGTGATCGGCACCGGATCTTCGGGCATTCAGGCCATTCCGGTCATCGCGCGCGAGGCCGCCCAGGTGGTGGTGTTCCAGCGCACGCCCAATTTCAGCATCCCGGCCTGGAATCGGCCCTTGACCGAGGAAGAGCAACTGGCGTGGAAGGCCAAGTACCCGGAACACCGTGAAAAGGCGCGGCGCACGCGCTCCGGCATCCTCTACGAGTACAGCCAACGGGCCACCAACGACGTCAACGAAGAAGAGCGGCAACAGGAATACGAGCGCCGCTGGAAACGCGGCGGTGCGAACTTCACGCATGCCTTCAATGACATCTTCATCAACCGGGAGTCGAACGACAAGGCGGCCGAGTTCGTGCGCAACAAAATCCGCTGCACGGTCAAGGACCCGAAGGTCGCTGAACTTCTGTCGCCCAACGACCATGCCATCGGGACCAAGCGGATCTGCGTCGATACCGATTACTACGAAACCTTCAATCTGGAGCACGTCAGCCTGGTCGATCTGCGGGCGACGCCCATCCAGGAAATCGTGCCGGCCGGCATCCGTACGGATGCCGCCACCTACGAACTGGACGCCATCGTTTTCGCCACCGGTTACGACGCGGTCACCGGCTCGCTGGACCGCATCGAGATTCGCGGCAGGGGCGGCAAGGCCCTGAAGGACAAGTGGTCCGAGGGGCCGCGCACCTACCTGGGCCTGATGACCGCGGGCTTCCCCAACCTTTTCTTCATCACAGGCCCTGGAAGCCCCTCCGTCCTGACCAATGTGGTGGTTGCGATCGAGCAGCATGTGGACTGGATTTCGAGGTGCCTGCAGCACATGCAGGCCGAAGACCTCGATGTCGCCGAACCGATGGCCGCTGCCGAAAACGAATGGGTGGCGCATGTCAACGAGGTGGCCGACAAGACACTCTTTCCCAGCACCAAGTCCTGGTACATGGGCGCCAACGTGCCGGGCAAGCCCCGTGTCTTCCTGCCCTACGTCGGTGGGTTCGGAAACTACACCAGCATTTGCGAGGAGGTCGTCGCCGAGGGTTACCGGGGGGTGCGGTTCGGATCGGCGAATGCCGCGAAGGACCGAGCCGCCGTTGACGAGGCATTCTCCATGCCCCATCGCTAAAGCGCCAGCCCGTTCGAGGACATCGCCATGAACAGATTTACCGACAGGGTGTTCCTGATTTCCGGCGGCGCCCGCGGCCTGGGCGCGGCGCAGGCGCGTCGACTCGTCGCCGAGGGCGGCAAGGTGCTGATCGGCGATGTGCTGGTCGAGGACGGCGAGAAACTGGCGGCCGAACTGGGCCAGGCCTGCCGCTTTCAGCACCTGGACGTGACCAGCGAGGCGCAGTGGCGCGAGGCGGTGGCCGTGGCCGAGGGCATGGGGCCCTTGCACGGCCTGGTCAACAACGCCGGTGTCTATGCCCCGGTGCCGCTGCTGGACACCGACACCGCGCAGTTCGAGCGTCACACCCGGATCAACCAGCTCGGCACCTTCCTCGGCATGCGGGCCGTCGTGCCCGCCTTCGAGCGCACCGGCGGCGGCGCCATTGTCAACATCTCGTCCACGGTGGCCCTGCGCAGCGCGCCCAACGCCATTGCCTACACGGCCACCAAATGGGCGGTGCGCGGCATGACCAAGGCCGCGGCGCTGGAGCTGGCCGACAAGAACATCCGCGTGAACTCCGTGCACCCCGGCCCCATCGACACCGAGATGCTGAGCGTGCGAAGCCGCGAGGACAACCTGCGGCGGATCCAGCAGGTGCCCATGAAGCGCCTGGGCACGGCGGACGAGATCGCCGGCCTGGCGCTGTTTCTGCTGTCCGACGAAAGCCGCTACATGACGGGCGCCGAAGTCGCTATGGATGGCGGCTGCGCGCTTTGACGCGGCACGGACCGGTCGCATCGGTAGAAACCCAGGTCTGATCGACTTCGCCTCATGCTAGTATTTCGAGAATAGAAAGTTAATTTCGAAATGTCGAACAAAGGTCGCAACACCCGATGCGGCCCGGAGCAGGAAGAGCCCTTAGGAAAGACCCGCCGCCGAGTCCGGCGTGCATCACCAGGAGACGACATGAAAGCATCGATATCCCCCACGGCAGCTCGCGCCCCCCAGCAGGGCGCGCCGCGCCGCCGCCTGTGCGCCAGTCTCGCCCAGCTCACGGCCGGCGCCATGCTCGGCGGCTTCGCGCTGGCCGCCAGCGCGTTCGAGAGCCCCGCCGACGGTGTCTACAAGGACCGCATCGACTGGGGCCTGATGATGGACATGAGCGGCACCGCCTCTGCCTCGCAGATCCCCTGGGTCAACGGCGTCAAGGCCTACATCAACAAGGTCAACGAAGCCGGCGGCATCAATGGCCGCAAGATCAACCTGCTGGTCGAGGACGATCGCTATGACGCGTCGATCTCGCGCACGAACTACGAGAAGCTGAACAACCAGACGCCCGCCCTGGGCGTGTCGGGCCTGGGCAACTCCAGCGCGCAGGCGGCGCTGATGACCGGCATCCGCCGCGGCAAGCTGCCGATCGTGGGCGCCTATGCCATCACCAAGGCCGGCCTCGAGCCCGCCACGCCCACCTACTACGCCGGCTTCTGCGGCAACAAGGAGATGGCGCAGGTCGGCGTGAACGCCTTCACCGACAAGATGAACCTGAAGGCGCCCAAGGTCGTCACCGCGCACATGGACGTGGCCGGCGGCAAGGACTTTGCCGACTACGTCGCGGCCGAGGTGGCCAAGCGGGGCGGCACGCACAAGGCGCTGCCGATCAAGGTCGGCGCCGCCGACGTGACGGCGCAGGTGCTGGAGATCAACGCCATGAAGCCCGACTTCATCGCGGTGTACGGCGTGCCCAGCCCCACCATCCTGCTGATGAAGACCATGCACCAGTATGCGCTGAAGATCCCGACCTTCTCGATCACGCACCTGGGCACG
Source organism: Ramlibacter sp. 2FC (assembly GCF_005503345.1). Taxonomy (NCBI): domain Bacteria; kingdom Pseudomonadati; phylum Pseudomonadota; class Betaproteobacteria; order Burkholderiales; family Comamonadaceae; genus Ramlibacter; species Ramlibacter sp. 2FC. The sequence continues at coordinate 57,398 of NZ_SCMM01000008.1, read as the reverse complement.
CCGGAGATCTACGGCTCCATCGGCGCCGAGGCCGGCGCGAGCTACAGCTTCGTCAGCTGCTTCTCGCCCGCCGACGTGGCCGACTCGGCCGGTGTGCGCGAAATGTCCGCCGCTGCCGACAAGGGCGGCTTCGGCGCGATGAAGAACAACGTCAACTTCGTGGGCGGCTGGGTCGTCGGCCAGCTCATTGTCGAGGTGGTGAGCAAGGCCGGCAAGGAGCCGACGCGCGACAAGCTGATGGACGTGCTGTCCAAGACCGTCGAAATCGACACCAAGGGCGTCACGGGTCCGATCCGCTACACGCCCGAGGACCATCGCGGCCCCGTCGTGATGCGCCCCTACAACTACGACTACAAGACCGGCAAGTTCGTGGCCCAGGGCAACTTCGCCGACTACGCCAAGTACGTCAAGTGACCGCGGCGGCGCATCTCCTGCGTCTAACCGCCGAGATCCCGCCGCTGAGACCCGTTCCCGGGCAGGCCCGTCGCCTGTCCGCGCCGGTCTCCAGGTCACCCTTTCTTCTCGAAGCCGGCAGCGACCGGGGCGAATCCCAGAGGTTCCACATGCTCGCACAAGTCTTATTCAGTGGCCTGGCCCTCGGCAGCATCTATGGCCTGGTGGCCCTGGGCTTTGCCCTGGTGTTCAAGGCCACCGAGGTCTTCAACTTCGCCCAGGGCATGTTCGTGGTCTGCGGCGCCTACCTCGCCGTCACCGCCATTTCCATTCTGCACCTGCCTTTCGGCCTGACCGTGCTGTTCATCATCGGCGGCGCCGCCCTGCTCGGCGTGGTCGTGCACGCGCTGCTGATCCAGCCGCTGTCGGGCCGGCCCATGCTGTCCGTGATCATGGTCACTCTGGCGCTGTCGATCATCCTGCGCGCGCTGATCGAAATGATCTTCGGCGCGCAAGGCCGAACGCTCGAGACACCCCTGCCCAGCGGCGGATTTCTCTTTGCCGGCATCCGGGTCTCGCAACTGCACCTGACGGCCGCCATCACCAGCTGGCTGTGCATGGCCGGCTTCGGGGCCTTCTTCCGCTACACCTCGATCGGCCTGCTGATGCGCGCCACGGCCAACAGCCACGAGGCGGCCATGGTCTCGGGCGTCAACGTCAACCGCGTCAACCGCATGGCCTGGGCGATCGGCACGGCGCTTGCGGCCGTCGGCGGCCTGTTCCTCGGCCAGTTGCAGATCGCCTCGGTCGAACTCGAATCCATCGGCCTGCTCGCGGTGCCGGCGGTGGTGCTGGGCGGCCTGCAAAGCATCCCGGGCGCCATCATCGGCGGCCTGCTGGTGGGCGTGATCGAGCAACTGGCGGCCGCCTACATCTCGCCCAAGGCGGCCGACATTCTCATCTTCGCGCCCCTGCTGCTGGTGCTGATGGTGCGGCCCTGGGGCCTGTTCGGCCAGCGCGAACTGGGGCGCGTGTGAGCGCCGCTCCCCGAAAGCCGTCTATGTCCACCCTCGAACTCGCCGCTCCCGTCGCTGCCCCCGTGCGCCCACCCGCCTGGCGCTGGATCCGGCTGGCCCTGGCCGTCGCCGTGCTGTGCTACCTGCCGGTGGTGCTCACCGACCGTGCCGTCTTCGGCGTGCGGCTGTCGAACATGCAGTTGCTCAACATCGGCCTGAGCCAGGTCAACCTGATGCTGATCGCCATGCTCGGATCGGTCTCGCTGACCTACCTGACCGGCTGCGCCGGCCTGATCTCCATCGGCCATGCCGCTTTCTACGCGGTGGGCGCCATGGCCGGCGCCATCGTCGGCACGCAGTGGGGACTGCCGTTTCCGGTGGCCCTGCTCGCCGCCGCGGGGCTGGGCGCCGTGGTCGGCGTGCTGGCCGGCCTGCCGTCGCTGCGCGTGCGTGGCCTGTATTTCCTGCTGTCGACGCTGGCCATGCACCACATCGCCAAGTTCGTCCTGTCCGAGTACCAGTACAAGTTCTTCGATGTGGTCGGCATCCCGTTCCAGGAAGCCAAGCTCGGCTCGTTCGTGCTCGACACGCCAATGCGCTGGTACTTCTTCCTGCTGCCGGTCGTGATCCTGGTCTTCCTGGGCCTGCGCAACAGCATGCGCTCGCGCGAGGGCCGGGCGCTGCTGGCCATGCGCGACCACGAGCTGGCCGCCACGTCCGCCGGCATCGACGTGCGGGTGCTCAGGCTCAAGGTGTTCGGCCTGAGCTCGTCGATCGCGGCGGTGGCAGGCTGCCTGTATGCCTACTACATGACCAACGTGAACGCGGAATTCTTCAACCTCAACTTCGCGATCCAGTTCATCGCCATGATCATCATCGGCGGCATGGGCTCGTTGGCGGGTGCGGCCATCGGCGCGGCGCTGTGGCTGCTGCTGCCGGCCGTGATCACCGGCTTCGCGACCCAGGCCGGCGCCTCCGGCGCGGCCTGGGCCCAGTTCCTCAGCGCCAACAAGCCGCAGATGGTCAACCTGACCTTCGGCGTGCTGGTGGTGCTGCTGCTGATCTTCGCGCCGGGTGGCATCGCCGGCCTGGCTCGGCAGCTGCGCAACAAGTATCTTTCGGGACGGGGCGGCCAATGAATACGGTGCTGGAAGTCAAGGACCTGTCGGTCGCTTATGCCCGCAAGGGCTTGGCCCTGGACGGCGTGTGCCTGGCGGTGCCCCAGGGCAGCATCGTGGCCCTGCTGGGCGCCAACGGCGCGGGCAAGACCACGCTGATCCGGGCCATCTCGGGCCTGCTGAGCCTGCATGGCGGCGAGGTGGTCGCGGGTGACGTGCTGATGCAGGGCCAGCCCGTGCTCGGCCTGCCTTCGCACCGTCTGGTGCGCATGGGCATGGCCCAGGTGCCGGAAGGCCGGCTGGTCTTCAAGCAGCTCAGCGTCGAGGAAAACCTCGAGGTGGGCGCGGCCATCCTGCCGCGCTCGGCCGTGCGCGAGCGCATGGACGCGGTCTACCAGCTGTTCCCGCGCCTGCTGGAGCGGCGCAAGCAGGCCGCCGGCTGGCTTTCGGGCGGCGAGCAGCAGATGCTGGCGCTCGGGCGCGCCCTGGTGGCGCGGCCCCACCTGCTGCTGGTCGACGAGCTGTCGCTGGGGCTGGCACCGCTGATCGTCGAGGCCATCTACAAGCAATTGCGGGTGGTGGGCGAAACCCTGGGCACCTCCATGCTGATCGTCGAGCAGAACGCCAAGCTGGCGCTCGAGTTTGCCGCCACGGCCTATGTGCTGGAACGCGGCCGCATCGTGCTGTCCGGCCCCGCCGCCGAGGTGGCGGCCAGCAAGGCCATCCACGAGTCCTACCTCGGCGCGCGGCGCGAAGGCGCCGGCAAGGGCCGGGCCGTCGCTGTCAACGAGGAGTCGAACGCATGAGCGCGCCCCTGCTGGAACTGGAATCGCTGCAGATGCGGTTCCAGGGCCTGACGGCCCTGGACAAGGTGTCGTTCACCATGGCGGCCGGTTCCGTCACCTCGGTGATCGGCCCCAACGGTGCGGGCAAGACCACGCTGTTCAACTGCGTGACCGGGATGTACCGGCCCACCGGTGGGCGCGTCAGCTTCGCGGGCGCCGACATCACCGGCATGCGCGCCCACCTGGTCTCGCGCCATGGCATCGCCCGCACCTTCCAGAACCTCGCCCTGTTCTCGGGCCTGACGGTGCTGGAGAACCTGCTGGTGGGCACCTACCTGCAGGGCCGCTCCGGCCTGCTGCAAGGCATGGTGCTCTCGGGTCGGGCGCGTGCGGAGCAGGCCTCGGCGGTGGCCGCCGCCCACCAGGTGCTCGAGTTCCTCGGCATGGTCCACCTGGCGGGCGCCATGCCCGGCGAGCTGCCCTACGGCCAGCAGAAGCAGGTCGAGTTCGGGCGCGCGCTGATGCAGAAGGCGCGCCTGGTGCTGCTCGACGAACCCATGGCCGGCATGAGCGGCGCGGAGAAGAGCGCCATGACCACGCTGATCCAGCGCGTGCGGCAACAGTACGGCATGAGTTTCCTGATCGTGGAGCACGACATCCCGGTCATCATGGAAATCTCGGACAAGATCGTGGTGCTCGACTTCGGCCGCAAGATCGCCGAAGGGACGCCGTCCGAGATCCAGGTCGACCCGGTGGTCATCGCGGCCTACCTGGGCACGGCCGACGCCGCGGAGGCGGAGCCGGCCTGACACGGGCCGGCTGCCATCCTGGAGTCTTCATGAACACCCTAGAGACGGACCACGGCCCGCGCAGGCCGGCCTACGAGGCGCTGGCGCACGACCTCAAGAACCGCGGCATAGACGCGGTCTTCGGGCTGATGAGCGATGACGTGGCGCTGTTCGTCAGCACCCTCGACGCCATCGGCGTCCGGTTTCACGCCGCGCGCCACGAGAACAACGCGGTGGCGATGGCCGAAGGCTATGCCGCGGCCACCGGCCGCCTGGGCGTGGCGATCCTGGGCCGGGGGCCGGCGACGGCCAATGCCCTGAACGGCGCGATGTACGCGCTGCGCACCGGCTCCCCGGTGCTGCTGATCCTCGGCGCCTCGGCCATGGCGCAGCGCTCGTCGGGCGGGCAGGCCCCGTCGCCAGACCCCAAGGCCTTCAACGTGCAGGGCGTGCTGGGCGCGGCCGGCTTCAGAAGCTTTCTGGCCACCGATGCGCAGACCGCCAGGCAGATGCTGGCGAACGCCATCGACGCCACGCAGCAGGGCACTTGCGCGGCCCTGCTGCTGCCCAGGGACGTGCAGGCCGGGCTGGTCGACGACCCGGGGCCCATGGTCCCGCCCTGCGCCGTCCCGGCGGCGCAGGGGCCGCGCGTGGCCGCGCGTCCTGCGGCCATCGAAGCCGCCGCGACCCTGCTGGGCAGGAGCCGCAGGCCGCTGTTCGTGGTGGGGCTGGGCGCGCACCGCAGCGGCGCGCGCGAGGCCCTGGAGCGGCTGGCGGACCAGGTCGGCGCGGTGCTGGCCACCACGCTCAAGGCCAAGGACATGTTTCGCGGCCATGCCTACAACCTGGGGATCATCGGCTCCTTCTCGCATGGGGCAGCGCGCCGCCTGATCGACCAAGCGGACTGCGTCGTCGTGTTCGGCGCGGGCATGAACCCGCGCACCACCAGCTACGGCAGCGCGCTGCCGCAGGATGTGCCGCTGATCCATGTCGACCTCGCGCGGGCGAACATCGGGCGCTGGTTCCACGCCGACGTGGCGCTGGTCGCCGACGCGCGGTCCGCCGCCGAGCAGCTGATCGGTGCGCTGCCCGAACGCGCCGCGGCGGACAAGCCGTTCCACACCGAGGACACGCGCCTTCGCCTCGCCGAGTTCGACCCGGCGAGCGAGTTCCAGCCGGCCCATACGGCGCGCACCATGGACCCGCGTGCGCTGGCCATCGAGCTCGATCGCCTCTTGCCCCAGGACCGCAACGCCGTCTACGACGCGGGCAACTTCCTGCAGATCCTGCCCTACATCTCGGTGCCGGGGCCCGACCAGCTCAAGAACTCGGTCGATTTCGCCTCCATCGGCATGGGGTTCGGTACCGCCCTGGGCTTCGCGCGAGGCGCGCCGCAGCGCCCCACGGTGCTGTTCGTCGGCGACGGCGGCTTGCTCATGACCCTGGGCGAGCTGGAGACGGTGGTGCGCGAGGACATCCCGCTGGTGATCGTCGTGATGAACGACTGCGCCTACGGGGCGGAGCTGCACTTCCTCAAGATGCGGGGCATGCCGGTGACGACCTCGCTGTTTCCCGATGTGGACTTCGCGCCGGTCGCTCAGGCTTTTGGCTTCCATGCGGAGACCGTGCGCACGCTCGACGAGCTGCGCCGGCTCGCGCCGCTGCTGCAGAACCCGCAGGGCCCGATCCTGCTGGACTGCAAGATCAACGCGTCGGTGGCCGCCGCGTTTCACCTCGAATCTGCCGAGCACGAACGCAAGAAGGCGTGAGTGGACGGGGACGAAGCTTTCAACAGGAATTCATGATCATGACCATCCAGGACCCGACCGATCCGCGGCAATACGACGTGATCATCATCGGCGCCGGATTTGCCGGCCTGTACGCGTTGCACCGCATGCGCGGCATGGGTCTGTCGGCCCGCGTCTACGAGGCCGGTCCGGAAGTAGGCGGCGTGTGGTTCTGGAACCGCTATCCCGGCGCGCGCTGCGACGTGGAAAGCCTGCAGTACTCCTACTCCTTCTCTCCCGAGCTGGAGCAGGAATGGGTCTGGACCGAGAAGTACGCCACCCAGCCCGAGATCCTGCGCTACATCCGGCATGTGGCGGAGCGCTTCGACCTGCGGCGCGATATCCAGTTCAACACCCGGGTGGAGGAGGCCGTCTACGACGAGGCCGGCGCCCGCTGGGAGCTGCGCACCGAGGCCGGCGAGCGGGTGTCCGGGCGCTTCTGCGTGATGGCCACCGGCGCGCTGACGGTGCCGCAGCTGCCGGACATCCCCGGCATCGAGCGCTTCGCCGGCAAGATTTATCACACCGCGACCTGGCCGCACGAGGGCGTCGACCTGTCGGGGCGGCGGGTCGGCGTGATCGGCACGGGCTCCTCGGGCATCCAGGCGATACCGGCGATCGCCAAGCAGGCCGAGCAGCTGGTCGTTTTCCAGCGCACCGCCAATTTCTCGATCCCGGCCTGGAACGGGCCGCTGCAGCCCGAAGTCCAGCAGACCTGGAAGAAGGACTACCGTGAGCACCGCCGCCGCGCGCGCGAGGTCGGCACGCTGTACGAGTTCAGCGACAAGGCGGCCTCGCAGGTCGGCGAGGAGGAGCGCCAGCGCGAGTACGAGCGGCGTTGGCAAAAAGGGGGCGTGAACTTCGTCCATTCCTTCAACGACCTGATGGTCGACAAGCAATCCAACGACACCATCGCCGAGTTCGTACGGGCCAAGATACGCGCCACGGTGAAGGATCCGCAGGTGGCCGAATCCCTGTGCCCCAAGGACCATCCCCTGGGCTCCAAGCGCATCTGCGTGGACACGGGCTACTACGAAACCTACAACCGCGACAACGTCAAGCTGGTCGACCTGAAGAAGACGCCGATCCGCGAGGTCTCGGCCAGCGGCGTGCACGCCGGCGATGTACACCACGAACTCGACGTGCTGGTGTGCGCCACCGGCTTCGACGCCGTGACCGGCGCGCTGCGCCACATCGACATCCGCGGCCGCAACGGCCAGCAGCTGTCCAGGAAATGGGCCGAGGGGCCGCGCAGCTACCTGGGCCTGATGACCAGCGGCTTTCCCAACCTGTTCATCATCACCGGCCCCGGCAGCCCCTCGGTGCTGGTCAACATGGTCGTCGGCATCGAGCACCATGTGGGCTGGATCTGCGACTGCCTGGACCATCTGCGCCGCCAGGGCCTGGCCAGCATCGAGGCCGGCCAGGCCGCCGAGGACCGCTGGGTCGAGCATGTGAACGCGGCGGCGAACAAGACGTTGTTTCCGCTGGCCAACTCCTGGTTCCTGGGCGCCAACGTGCCCGGCAAGCCCAGGGTGTTCATGCTCTATGCGGCCAAGCTCTGGGTGTACCGCCAGGAATGCCAGGCGGTGGCGGACAAGGGCTACGAGGGCTTCACGCTGGCTGCGGTGCCGCGCCCGGCGCTGGCAGAGGCGCCATGAGGCCCGCGCCCCAGGGCCGCGACGCGGCGGGCGACGGCCCGCGGTTTCAGGGCCGCATCGCCGTGGTCACCGGCGGCGCCAGCGGCATAGGCAAGGCCTGCGCCGAGGTCCTGGCGGCGCAAGGCGCCACGGTCGCCATCGCCGACCGCGACCTAGTCAACGCGCAGGTCGTGGCTCAGGCGCTGGGTGGCAGGGCCTACGCCATCGACGTGAGTGTCCCGCAGGACCTCGAGGCCCTGGCCGAGTGCATTGAGGCGGAGCTTGGCCCGGTGGCGCTGCTGGTCAACGCGGCGGGCATCATCCAGGGCCCGTCGGTGCGGCCCGAGGAACTGCCGTTCGACACCTACGACCGGGTCTACGGCATCAACCTGCGCGGCACCCACGCCGCCTGCGTGGCCTTCGGCCGGCGCATGGCGGCCCGCCGGCGCGGCGCCATCCTGAATCTGGCCTCGATCGCCGGCATGCGCTCCACGCCCCTGCATGCCTACGGCCCGATGAAGGCCGCAGTGATCGGCCTCACGGAGAACCTCGCTGCCGAATGGGGGCGCTGCGGCGTGCGTGTCAACTGCCTGTCCCCGGGGCCGGTGCTCACGCCCGCCCTGGAGGACGCCATCGACAAGGGCCTGCGCGACCGCCGGCGCATGGAAGACAGCGCCGCCAGCGGGCGCATGGTCATGCCGCGCGAGGTGGCGCTGGCGGCCGCCTTCCTGCTGTCGGACGAGGCGTCCGCGATCACCGGCGTCAACCTGCCCGTGGACCACGGCTGGCTGGTGGCCAACTCCTGGGCATCGTTCGGAGGCTTGCGTTCGCACACATCATGAAAGACCTGGATGAGCCCGGACAGATACCTGCGCAGCTTCGACGTCATCGGTCTGCTGGCGCGGCACAAGGACGGTCTGCGCCTGACCGAGATCAAGGAGGCGCTGGCCCTGCCGGTCAGCAGCGTGCACAACATGCTGCAGACCATGGTCACGGCCGAGGTGCTGAACGTCACGCCCGAGCTGCGCTATTCGATCGGCCCGCGCGTGGTGGGCATCGCGCTGTCCACCCTGGCGTCCCTAGACGTGCGGACCCTGGCGCGCCGTCACCTGCAGGACTTGGCCAGGGCCATTGGTGACGACGTCTACCTGGGGCTGAACCTGGGCCAGCGGGTGCTCTATGCCGACCGCTGCTCGGGGACCCAGCGCGTCTCGCTGGACATACGCCTGGGCGAGCCGCTGTACCTGCATGGCACCGCGACCGGCAAGCTGTTTGCCGCCTACGACGCCCGGCTGGCCAGCCAGGCGCTGGCCAGCCCGCTCAAGAAGCTGACCGCCCACACCATCACCGACCCCCGGCAACTGAGCGCCGAGTTCGAGCGCATCCGCAGCCGAGGCTACGCCAAGAGCGAAGACGAGGCGGTGGACGGCGTGGTGGGTTATGCCATTCCCATCCGGCAGGCGGACGGCACGCTGGCCGCCGCCATCCATGTCTCGGTGATCGGCCAGCGGGCGACCAGGTCGCACGAGCGAAGGCTGATCGACGCAGCGCGGGATTGCGCCGCCCAGGTGGAGCGTAGCCTGGGCCATGTCAGTCCCGATCGCTTTCCTGCGGGCGTCGCCTGAAGTTGCAGGCAAATTCATCGATGAAGTTGATGTTTTCGCATCAAAACATGTGACTTTTTTTTATAGGAATGCCTTTCTACACTGACTTCAACTTGATGTTGATTCAGAGCAAGCATTCCAAAGGAGACTCCATGAAGCTCGGCTTTTTCACCATGCCCATGCACCCGATCGGCAAGGATTGGCAACTCTCCCTGAAGGAGGACCGCGAGGCCTTCATCCTGGCCGACCAGCTCGGCTTCGTCGAGGGCTACGTGGGTGAGCATGCGACCGACCCGGAGGAGAACATCACCTCGTCCGCGATGTTCATCGCGACCCTGGTCGACGCCACCAGGAACATGAAGCTCGGCACCGGCACGACCAACATGCCGAACCAGCACCCTGCAGCCATCGCCAGCAACATCGCCATGCTCGACCACCTGCTGGGCGGGCGCTTCATCCTCGGCATCAGCCCCGGCGCGCTGCCCTCCGATGCCGAGGTGTTCGGCAACATGGACCTGCCGCGGCCCGCCATGTTCCTCGAGTCCATCAACCACGTGATCAAGCTGTGGACCACCCAGCCGCCCTACGACCTCAAGGGCGACTTCTGGAACATCTCCACCGCGCGCACCCACATCCCGGAAACCGGCATGGGCACCATCCCGCTGCCGCTGCAGCGCCCGCACCCTCCCATCGTGGTGACAGCGGTGGCGCCCTTCTCCCAGGGCATCGCCGAGGCCGCCGCGCGCGGCTGGGATCCCATCTCCGCCAACTTCCTGCTGCCGATGTGGGTCAAGACGCACTGGACCAAGTATGTGGAAGGCTGTGCCCGCATCAACCGCACGCCCGACCCGGCCAACTGGCGGGTGGCCAAGACCGTCTTCGTGGCCAAGGACGACGCGACGGCGCGCGCCTACGCCATGGGCAGCGATGGCCCCTACTACTACTACTACCGCGCGCTGTTCAACAAGCTCAAGCGCCGTGGCGCCCTGGGCGTGTTCAAGAGCGACCCCAAGATGCCCGACGAGGCCGTGACCCTGGAGGATGTGATGGAGAAGCTGGTGATCCACGGCTCGCCGGCCAAGGTGGCGGACAAGCTTCATACGCTGAAGCAGGAAACAGGCGAGTTCGGCACGCTGCTCTACGCGGGCGTGGACTGGAAGGACCCGGCGCTGGCCCGTGACTCCATGGTGCTGATGGCGGAGAAGGTGCTTCCGCTGATGAACGCCTGACAGCGGGGCGCAGGTCGCGAGTGACGATGGAAATGAAACAGGTCCTGCTCGACGGGCAGCACGACGGCCGCCAGCTGCGCAACGCGCTCGGCCGTTTTCCGACCGGCGTGACGGTGATCACCACCCGCACGCCCGGCGGCAAGATGGAGGGGCTGACGGCGAACTCGTTCTCCGCGCTCTCCCTGGATCCGCCCCTGGTGCTGTGGAGCATCAACCGCAAATCGCAGTCGGTGGCGGGCTTCCTGGCGTCGGGCCACTTTGCGATCAACGTGCTGCGCGCCGAGCAGACCGACCTGTCGCACCGCTTCGCCACCCCGCACGAGAACAAGTTCGAGGACCTGGCCGTGGCGCAAGGCGTGGGCGGCTCGCCCCTGCTGGAGGGCGTGCTCGCGAACTTCGAGTGCGAGACCGAGACCACGATCGAAGGCGGCGACCACCTGCTGTTCGTCGGCCGTGTGCACAAGATCGCCTACGGCGAAGGCGAGCCCCTGATCTTCAATTCGGGGCGCTACTGCACGGCCCAGCCGCTGCGCGCGGGATCGGCCGAGTCCGATCTGAAGAGCATCTGGGCGGGCCTGGGCTGAAGCCGCACCGCCCGCGATTCGAGCAAGCAAGAGGAAGAGACAAGACATGACGAAAATGCCGACCAGCCGGACCATACCGGCGCTGCTGGACGAGCAGGCGGAAAAGTTCGGCGAGCGCGAGGCCGTTGTCAGCGGCAGCGAGCGCCTGAGCTACCGGGCGCTGCGTCTGGCGGTGCGGCGCGCGGCCAGGGGTTTGCTGGCGCTGGGCGTGCAGCCGGGCGACCCTGTGGCGATCCTGATGGGCAACCGCACCGAGTGGATCGTGGCCTTCCTGGCCGTGCAACAGCTGGGTGCGACGGCCGTGGGCCTGAACACCTGGGCCACGCCGCGCGAGATGGCGTATTCGCTGGCCCATGCCGAGGTGAAATACCTGATCGCGGTGGAGCGCCTGCGCAGGAACGACTACCGCGCCATGTTCGAGGCCATGCAGCCCCTGGCGAGCAGCCTGCCGGCGCTGCGCAGCATCGTCTGGCTGGCGGCCGAGCCCGACGCCCGCCCCGCGCCGCCCGGCGAGCTGACCTGGGAGCGCGTGCTGGCCATGGGCGAGCAGATCCCCGAGGCGCGGGTCGACGCCGCGGCCCAGGCGGTCGATGGTGACGCGGTGGCGCTGCTGCTCTACACCTCCGGCTCAACCGCCGCACCCAAGGGCATCCTGCTGCAGCACCGCCTGTGGATCGCCAACGCCTGGAACATCGGCGAGCGCCAGAAGGTGACCGAGCAGGACAGGCTGTGGCTGGCCGTCTCCCTGTTCTGGAGCTTCGGCAGCGTCAACGCCCTGCCCAACATGCTGAGCCACGGCGCCTGCGTGGTGCTGCAGGAGTCCTTTGATGCCGGCGAGGCCCTGGCCCTGATCGAGCGCGAACGCTGCTCCATCATGTACGGCACGCCCAACATGGTGCAGGCGCTGCTCGAGCATCCGAGCCGGCCCGGCCGCGATCTGTCGTCGCTGCGCAGCGGCGCCATGATCGGCACGCCCGAGCAGCTGATGGGGGCGGTGAACCTCGGGGCGCGCGAGATCTGCAACGTCTATGGCCTCAGCGAGACCTACGGCAACTGCGCGGTCATCGACGCCAAGGAGCCGCTGGCCGTGCGCCTGCAGTCGGTCGGCCAGCCGTTGCCGGGCGTGACGCTGCGCATCTGCCACATGGAAACCGGCCAGCCGCTGCCGGCGGGCGAGGTCGGCGAGATCCGGGTGAAGGGGCCGCTGTTCCTCGCCTACTACAAGGACGAGGAAAAGACCCGCGAGGCCTACGACGCGGACGGCTTCTTCCACACCGGGGACCTCGGCATGCTCGACGAGGCGGGTCGCCTCTACTACCGCGGCCGCCTCAAGGAGATGGTCAAGAGCGGCGGCATCAACGTCGCGCCGATCGAGGTGGAGGAGGCGCTGATGCGCCACCCTGCGGTGCGCACCGCCTACGTCATCGGCATGCCCGACCCCCATCTGGACGAGGTGCTGGTGGCCATCGTCATTGCGCGCGAGGGGGCGTCGTGCACCGAGGAGGAGCTGCTGAAGTTCTGCAAGAAGGAGCTGGCGGCCTACAAGGTGCCGGCCCGCTTCCGAATGGCCACCGACGACGAGCTGCCATTGACGACCACGGGCAAGGTGCAGAAGATGAAGCTGCGCGAGCTGCTGCAGGACGCGCCTGCGACCTGAGAAGGAAGTACCATGGACAGCAACGACACCCCCAATCTCCGGCCCAACGCGTGGGGCCGCTGGGGCCCCGAGGACGAAGCCGGCGCCCTCAATTTCATCGGCGCGGCACAGGTCAGGCGCGCAGCCGGCCTGGTGCAGACCGGCGAGGTGATCCGCCTGGCCCAGCCGCTGTCGCACAAGACGCCGGTGCCGCGGCACCGTTCCGGGCTGCAGCATTTCATGGGCCGCGACGGCGGCGACTACGCGGCCGGGGCCAAGCGCCCCGGTGGCTTCCAGTTCGCCGAGGACACGGTGGTCATGCCGCTGCACATCGGAACCCACATCGACGCGCTCTGCCACGCCTGGTGCGAAGAGAAGATGTTCAACGGCTACCGCGAGACCACCATGCGCAGCACCTCGGGCGCGACCCGGCTGGGCGTGGAGAAAATGCCGCCGGCGTTCACGCGGGGCCTGCTGATCGACATGGTCAAGCGGCGCGGCCGCACCTTGGAGGCCGGCGAGGTGGTGACGCGGCGCGACATCGAGGCCTGCCTCGCACAGGCCGGCCTGAAGGTCGAGGCCGGCGACGCGGTGCTGCTGCACACCGGCTGGCTGGCGTCGCAGCTGGGTAACCCCAACATCGACTTCAATATCGAACCCGGCATCGACCACGAGGCGGGCCTCTGGCTGGCGCAGCAGGAGGTGGCGCTGATCGGCGCCGACAACTTCGCTGTCGAGGTGCTGCCTTTCGCCGAGGGCACGGTGTTCCCGGTGCACCAGTGCGTGATACGCGACTTCGGCATTCCGCTGCTCGAGGGCCTGATGCTGGAGCCGCTGGCTCGAAGCGGGCGAAGCCAGTTCCTGTTCGTCGCCGCGGCGCTGCCGATCGTCGGCGCCACCGGCAGCCCGCTGACGCCGCTGGCCGTGCTCTGAGGCGGAACCGAAAGCCTGCATGAAAAAGAACCGACCGCTCGAGGGCATCCGCATCCTCGAGATCGCCTCGATGATCTTCGGCCCGCTGGCCGGCCAGTACCTGGGCGACATGGGTGCCGACGTGATCAAGCTCGAGCCGCCGGAGGGCGACCTGACGCGCGCCATCGGGCCGCGGCGCTCGCCGCTGATGGGCGCCTTCTTCCTGACCAGCAACCGCAGCAAGCGCAGCATCGTGGTCGACCTGAAGCAGCCCGAAGGCCGGGAGATCCTGCTCAAGCTGGTCGCCAAGACCGACGTGCTGCTGCACTCGCTGCGCACGCCGGCCGCCAGCCGGCTCGGCCTCGATTACGCCAGCCTGTCGAAGGACAACCCCGGCCTGGTGTACTGCCATGTCACCGGCTATGGCGACGAGGGCCTGTACGCCGGCCGACCCGCTTACGACGACATCATCCAGGCCGCCTCCGGTCTGGCGGACCTGCAGACCGTGGTTGCGGGCCAGCCGCGCTTCGTGCCGACCATCATCGCCGACAAGATCAGCGGCGTGCACGCCGCCTACGCGATCACGATGGCGCTGCTGCACCGCGAGCGCACCGGCGAAGGCCAGCAGGTCGACGTCGCGATGTTCGAGACCATGTCGGCGTTCAACATGATGGAGCACCAGTGGGGCCACGCCTTCGAGCCGCCGATTGACAAGATGGGCTATGCGCCGGTGGCCACTGCCTCGCGCCGGCCCTACAGGACCCAGGACGGCTACCTGGCGCTGCTGCCCTATTCGGATGCCAACTGGCGCCGTTTCTTCGAGCTGGCCGGCGAGCCCCAGATCATGGAAGACCCGCGCTTTGCCAGCTTCGCCGCGCGGCAGACGCACTTCCGCGAAGTCTGGGACGAGATCGAGCGCCAGGTCGCGCGCAAGACCAACGCCGAATGGCTGGCGCTGCTGTCCGGTGACGACATACCGTTCTCCGTGGTGAACCGGCTCGAGGACCTGCCCAGCGATCCGCACCTGCAGAGCGTCGGCTTCTGGAGCATCGTCGAGCACCCCACCGAAGGCGCGCTGCGCCTGCCCGCCAATCCCGTGAAGATGAGCGCGTCGCCTCCCGAGGTGAGGCTGCTGCCGCCGACGCTGGGCCAGCACAGCGTCGAGATCCTGCGCGAGATCGGCTACGACGAAGCCCGCATCTCGGCCCTGGTCGGCGCGGGCGGCGCCTGCAAAGGCAATGCGTGAGCGGGGCACGTAACTTGTACGCATTCCAAGCATCCGATCGAACAACATGATCCCGCGCACCATCTTCAGCCCGGACCACGAGGCTTTCCGTGATACGGTCAAGCGATTCATCGAGGAGCATGTCACCCCCTTCCATGCGGAGTGGGAGAAGGCCGGCCAGGTCCCCCGCTCGCTGTGGAAGAAGGCCGGCGAGCTCGGCCTGCTGTGCGTCAACGTCCCTGAGGAATACGGCGGCCTGGGCGCCGACTTCCTGTACAGCGCGATCCTGATCGAGGAGATGGCGCGCGTCGGTGCCACCGGCCCGACCTTCTACTTGCATTCGGACATCGTCGCGCCCTATATCGTCGACTTCGGTACCGAGGAGCAGAAGCGCAAGTGGCTGCCGAAAATGGCGACCGGCGAAGTGGTGGTGGCGCTGGGCATGAGCGAGCCGTCCGGCGGCAGCGACGTGCAGAACATCCGCACCCAGGCCATCCGCGACGGCGACGAGTACGTGATCAACGGCCAGAAGGTGTTCATCACCAACGGCCACAGCGCCGACCTGCTGCTGCTGGCCTGCAAGACCGACCCCAAGCAGAAGGCCAAGGGCGTCAGCCTGATCCTGGTGGAAACCAAGCGCGAGGGCTTCACGCGCGGCCGCAAGCTGGAGAAGATCGGCTGCAAGGCGCAGGACACCTCCGAGCTGTTCTTCGCCGACCTGCGCGTCCCGGTGTCCAACCTGCTCGGCACCGAAGGCGGCGGCTTCGCCGTGCTGATGACGCAACTGGCGCAGGAGCGCCTGATCCAGGCCATCCGCGGTGTTGCCGCTTCCGAGGCGGCGCTGGAGTGGACGCGCGCCTACGCCGCCGACCGTAAGATGTTCGGCCAGACCCTGGCCGATTTTCAGAACACCCGTTTCACGCTGGCCGGGCTGCATGCCGAGGTGCTGGCCCAGCGCGTGTTCGTCGACCGCTGCATGGAGCTGCACCTGCAGGGCAAGCTCGACCCCGTCGATGCCGCCTCCTGCAAGCTGGTCGCCACCGACCTGCAGTTCAAGGTGATGGACCAGTGCCTCCAGTTCTTCGGCGGCTGGGGCTACATGTGGGAATACCCGATCGCGCGCGCCTTCGCCGACGCCCGCATGTGCCGTATCGGCGGCGGCACGGCGGAGGTGATGAAGCAGATCATCGCCAACTCGCTGCTGCCCAAGGTCCGCAAGGACTGAATTCCAGGGATTTCGACGAGAAGAACTTCCCGTTCGGGCCCCCGCTGACCAGTTTCAATCCCCCACAAACCGAGGAGACATCCCATGACCCAGTTCCGATGCAGCTTGATCCAGGCAGCCGTTTTCGCCGCCGCCAGCGTGGCCTTCGCCGCCGCCGTCCACGCCCAGGACGCCTGGCCCGGCCCCACCGTGAAGGTGATCGTGCCCTTCACGGCCGGCGGCGCATCCGACGTGCTGACCCGCCTGCTCTCCGAAAAGCTGCAGGCCAGGCTCGGAGGCAACTGGGTCGTCGACAACAAGACCGGCGCGGGGGGCAACATCGGCATGGAAGCGGTCAAGAGCGCGCCGCCCGACGGCAACACCATCGGCTCGGCGACCATCGGCACGCTGTCGATCAACCAGTTCCTGTTCTCCAAGCTGAACTACGACCCGGTGAAGGACTACGCCTATGTCTCCAAGGTCTGGGAAAACTGCAACGCCTTCGTCGTCGCGCCCGGCAATCCGGCCAAGAACATCAATGAGTTCCTGGAGTGGGCGAAGAAGCAGCCCAAGGGCGTGAGCTACGGTTCGGCCGGCGTCGGCACCACGCCGCACCTGGCCGGCGAGATGTTCCGGCATCGCACCGGCCTCAACGCGGTCCACATCCCGTTCCGCGGCGCGGCGCAATCGATGCCCGCGCTGATGGCCGGCGATACCGACTTCGCGATCGACAACATCGCCAGCTACACGCCGCTGATCAAGACGGGCAAGGTCCGGGCGCTGGCCGTGACCTGTCCCGAGCGCTGGCCCACCATGCCCGAGGTGCCGACCATGGCGGAATCGGGCGTGAAGGACTTCGTCGTCACCTCGTGGGGCGCGTTCGTGATGCCCAAGGGCACGCCGCCCGCGATCGCCAACAAGGTCTCGGCCGCGATTGCCGAGATCGCCAGGGATCCGGCGGTCCAGGAGAAGTACCTCCAGACGGGCGCCATCCTGAAAGCCACCACGCCCAAGGAAACCGAGGCCTTCGCCGAGCAGGAGCGGGTCAAGTGGAAGGAAGTGGTCAGGCTTTCCGGCGCCAAGATGGACTGATATGGCCTTGGTATCCTCCCGCACCATCGATCCTGACGCGCTGAGGCAGCCAGTCAGCGCCGTCGCGGGCACGGGCAGGTGTCGCGTGGCCGTGATCGGGGCCGGCGCCGCCGGCCTCTGCGCCGCCCGGCACCTGATCGCTCGCGGCGTCGACGTGGTGGTCTACGAACTCGGCAGCTGCATCGGTGGCCTCTGGGTCTTCGGCAACGACAACGGCCTCGCGCCAGCCTACCAGTCGCTGCACCTGAACTCCGAAGCCAGGGTGACGGCGTACCGCGACTTCCCGTTTCCGGACGGCGGCCCGCTTTATCCGGACCACCGTCAGGTGCGCAGCTACCTCGAGGACTATGCCGAAAAGTTCAACGTCAAGCCGCGGATCCGCTTCCGCTCGCGCGTCGTCGACATCGCGCCCCTGCCCGGCGATCGCTGGCGGGTCAAGCTCGAGGACGGTGGCGGCGGCGATTTCGACGCGGTCGTGGTCGGCAGCGGGCACCAGGGCTCGCCCTCGCATCCGGGCTGGCGCAAGGACTTCAGCGGCGAATACCTGCACTCGCACAGCTACCGCATCCCCGAGCCGTTCCGCGGCAAGCGCGTGCTGGTGGTCGGCATGGGCAACAGCGCGGTGGACATCGCGTCGGACATCTGTGTCGTGACCGAGTCGACCACCATCTCGGCCCGCTCGCCGGTGCTGGTGATGCCGCGCATGCTGTTCGGCGTGCCGACCTCGCGCGTTCTGGGCAGGCTCGAAAGGAACTGGATGCCCTGGCCGGTGCGCCGCACGATCCGCGAAGTGCTGACCCGCATCGTGCACGGCCGCATGGAGCAGTGGGGCTTCACCACCCCCAAGAGCAGAACCCATCCGACCAGCCATCCCAGCCTGATGTCGCATTTCGTCTGGGACCGGATCAAGGCCAAGCCCGGCATCGAGTCGGTCAAAGGCCAGGAGGTGCGCTTCGCCGACGGCACGATGCAGACCTTCGACACCGTGATCGCCGGCACCGGTTACAACGTCGACCTGCCTTTCCTGGCGCCGGAATTGCGGCCGCTGGAAGGACACAAGCTGGAGCTGTTCCTGCGGGTCGTCCATCCGACGCGGCGCGGCCTGTATTTCATCGGGCTGTTCAACGTGGCAGGCGGCGGCAACATCCGCATGATGGACGACCAGGCCGAGTGGATCACCGATCTGGTCACAGGCGAGATCGCCCCGCCGGATGCCGCCACGATGCGGGCCGTGATGGAGGAGGAACAGGCTTTCCTGCGCAAGCACTATCCGGCGGCGCCCCGCTATGCGCTGGAACTCGACCCCGCGTTCTACCGCAAGCAGCTCAGGCGCGAACGCCGGCAGGCGCGGATGCGCCGCGCCCGACAGGCCGCGCCGGCAGCGCAGGCCGGCCAATGAACCCATGATGCAAGGAGACTGACTTGTCCCTCCGTGACAAAGCCTGCGTCACAGGCATAGGCGAGACCGCGTACATGCGCGGCTCGACCAAGACCGCGTTCGAGCTGCAGATCGAGTCGTCGCTGAAGGCGATCGCGGACGCCGGCCTCACGCCCAAGGATATCGACGGCGTGATCCCGATCGGCATCGTGAGCGGCACCGCCGACGATTTCATCGAGAACTTCGGCATCCCGGACCTGCGCTTTTCCGCCGTGATCCCGCATGGCGGCGCCAGCCCGACGATGGCTCTGCAGTGCGCGGCCGCGGCCGTGGCCGGCGGTGTCTGCAACCATGTGCTGATCACCTTCGGCCGCAACGTGACGGCTGCGGCCATCACCAAGGCTGGCGCGCGCATCCACACCATGCCGCAGTTCCACTACGTCACCGAGTTCGAGTACCCGATGGGCGCGATCGCGCCGGCGCAGCTGTATGCGCCGATGGCGCGCCGGCACATGGAGCTGTACGGCACGACGGTGGCGCAGTTCGGCGAAGTGGCGGTGGCGCACCGCGAGCACGCGCTGCTCAACGACAACGCGATCATGAAGAAGCCGATCACGCTTGAAGACCACGCCCATTCGCGCATGATCTCCGACCCGTTCCGGCTGCTCGATTGCAGCCTGGAGAGCGACGGCGGCGCCGCCTGCATTGTCAGCGCCGCCGATCGCGCCGCCGACCTGAAGCACCGCCGCGTGTTCATCTCCGGCGTCGCGGAGGGCCATCCCGACTCGCCCGGCTCGATCACGCAGCGTCCCGACATGACCAGCCTGGGCATCAAGAAGGCCGCGGCCCGCGCCTTCGCCATGGCCGGCGTCACGCATACCGACATCGATGTCGCGGAAATCTACGACTGCTTCACCTATGCGGTGATCCGCCAGCTGGAAGACCTGGGCTTCTGCGCCAAGGGCGAGGGCGGTCCGTTCGTGCAGGGCGGGCGCATCAAGCTGGGCGGCGCGCTGCCGGTCAACACCCATGGCGGCCTGCTGTCGCAGGCGCATGTCTGGGGCCTGAACCACATCGTCGAACTGGTGCGGCAGCTGCGCGGCGACGCCGGCCGCGCGCAGGTCAAGGATGCCGAAGTGGGCCTCGTGAGCGGCTACGGCGACATGGGCGATGGCGCCCTGGCCATCATGCGGAGGGGCTGAACATGACGACGACGACAACCACGACGGCGACGCTGACGGAAACCCCGAAGCCGCTGCCCCAGATCAGCGAGATCTCGCGGCCGTACTGGGAGGCGGCGGCCCAGGGCCGGCTGGTGCTGCAGTGCTGCGCCCACTGCGGCAAGGTCCGCCACTACCCGCGCCCGCTGTGCGATGCCTGCTACTGCGATGCCGCCGAATGGAAGCCGGCCAGCGGTCGCGGCAAGGTGCACAGCTGGACGGTGGCGCACCACGCGTTCCACAAGGCTTTCGCCGCCGAGCTGCCCTACACGCTGGTGACGGTGGACCTCGACGAGGGCGTGCGCGCGCTCGGCCGCTGGCAAGGCGGTGCGACGCCCGTGATCGGCCAGGCCGTGCAAGGCCGGTTTGACCGCAGCAACGAGTTCGGTGGCAACCTGGTGTTCACGCCGGCAGGAGGGTGAGCGCGGGACTCGCCGTCCTCGCACGGGCGGTGGCCGATAATCGGCGTCGAACGGCCGTCCACCGAGCGATGCGATGAAACAAGTCACCCTGCTGAACCTCGAGACCCTGTGCTGCATTGCCAAGCTCGGGACCTTTCACGCCGCGGCCCAGAAGATGAACGCGTCCCAGCCGGCGATCTCCGCCCGCATCCGGGACATGGAGTCCGCCCTGGGCGTGGCCCTGTTCCGGCGCCAGGGGCGGCGCATGGAGCTCACCTTCCAGGGGCGCGAGCTGGTGCAGATGGTCGAGCCGCTGCTGCGCCGCCTGGACAGCGTGGTGGGCGCGCTCGACAATCCGGAGGCCGCCACCGGCATCGTACGCATCGGCGCGGGCGAGATTGCGGCACTGAGCTGGTTTCCGGTCTTCATTGCCCGGCTGCGGCAGCTGATGCCCAAGGTGACCTATCAGGTCGAGATCGACCTCACGGCGGCGATGCGCCAGCGCCTGGAGGCTGGCAAGCTCGACGTGGCCCTGTTCGCCGGGCCCGTGACCAGCGTAGACACCCGATCGGCCTCGCTGGGCCGGGTGCGCATGTGCTGGATGATGGCGCCCTCCCTGATGGCGCGGTCCGAGCCCGCCCGTTCGCCGCGCGAATTGCTCGAATCTCAGGCCATCTGGTCCCTTTCCAAACCATCGGCCAGCCATTCGATGACCATGGCCATGCTGCGTGACCTGGGCGTGGCGGCCGATGCCATCGGCACCTGCAACCACATCATGGCGCTGATCGAGATCATCGTGAGCGGCGCGGGCGTGGCCTTGCTGCCCGAGATCCTGGTGCGGGGCTACGTCGCCAAGTCCGAGCTCGTGCCCCTGCTGCCGGAGCTGCCGACGCCTGAGCTGGAGTTCGTGATCGCCTGGAGCGCGGACCAGGAGCAGTCCATCATCCGCAACATCGTCGACATGGCCCTACGCTGCACGACCTTCGACGGGCCCGACGCCCCCGCGGACGCGGTGCACGTGCTCGACGACCTGGCCTCCGAGAAGGGCGATTCGGGGCCTTGACGGGCGCGCCTGCCCGGGCAGGCCGGAGGAGGGCAGCGATTACAATTTTCGCATGAGCCCCGACCGTTATCTGCGCACCTTCGACGTCCTCAACCTGCTGGTCCAGCACAAGGACGGCCTGCGTCTGACGGAGATCAAGGAGGCGCTCGACCTGCCGGTGAGCAGCGTGCACAACATGCTGCAGACCATGGTCACCGCGGAGGTGGCGGCCGTCACCGACGACCTGCGTTACTCGGTGGGCCCGCGCGCGGTGGCGCTGGCCCTGCGCACCCTGCAGTCGCTCGACATCCGCACCATCGCGCGCCGCCATCTGCAGGACCTGGCCAAGGAGATCGGCGACGACGTCTACCTGGCCCTGCCGGTAGGCAAACGGGTGATCTACGCTGACCGCTGCCTCGGCACCCAGCGCATCTCGCTGGACATCCGCCTGGGCGAGTCGCTGTTCCTGCACAGCACGGCGACGGGCAAGCTGTTCGCGGCGCTGGACCCCAAGCTCGGCGCGCAGACCCTGGCCGGGCCCCTGTCGAAGCTGACCGCGGCGACCATCACCGATCCCGCCGAGCTCGAGCGCGAGTTCAAGCGTATCCGAGCCGCCGGCTATTCGAAGAGCGTGGAGGAGTCGGTCGAGGGCATCGTGGGCTACGCCGTGCCCATCCAGGATGCGGCGGGGCATCTGGTGGCGGCCATCCATGCCTCGGTGCTGGTCAAGCGGGCGACCAAACCGCACGAGCGCAAGCTGCTGAGCGCGGCGCGCGAGTGCGCGCAGCAGGTGGAACGGCACCTGGGGAACTTCGAGGGCGGCGGCGCCTTGCGCACCGATCGGTCGGCCGCGGCGTCGGGCGGTCGATCCGCGCGCAGCGCGAGCTGAAGCTTCACCGGGAGGATCGGGTCCGGGCCTGCACGCCCCTGCGTGCGCCTTGGTCGGACGGTCTTTTGATCTTTGGCGCGGCTGGCGGGGATCGAACCCACGACCCTTGGCTTCGGAGGCCAATACTCTATCCACTGAGCTACAGCCGCATTCGCTGAAAGCGCCAAGCAGGGGATTTTCGCACATCCTGAGGCACTGCTCGCCGAAGCCAGCGGATCCAACCGACCGGCGGCATCGCCAGGCCGTAGCGTGCCGCCGAGTGCGTGGTGGGACAGGACTGGCGCGGTCCGCTTCAGGCGGCCTTGCGCCGCCCCTGGCGCTGGTCGGTCAGCAGCTCGTACAGCCGCTCGGCCGCCGGCGTGAAGCTGCGGCCCTTGCGCCGGATCAGGCCGAGGCGGCGCGTGATCACCGGCTCGTGCAGCGGCACGCTGGCCAGCACCGGGTGGTCGACCCCCGGCATGGCCAGGGCCGGCACGGCGGCCACGCCCATGCCGGCCTCGACCAGGCCGAGCAGGGTGGTCACATGCTGGGCCTCGTAGATGCTTTGCGGCCGCGCGCTGGCGCCGGCCAGGGCCAGGTCGATCAGCATGCGGTTGCCCGAGGACTTGCTGACCGACATGAAGTCGTACTGGCCGAGCTCGCTCCAGCTCACGCGCCGCTTGCGCGCCAGCGGGTGGTCCTTGCGGCAGGCCGCGACGAAGCGCTCCTCCAGGATGGTGCGGAACTCGATGCCGGGCTCGTCGCTGCCGATGAAGTTGAGGCCGAAATCGGCCTGGCCGCTGGTGACCACGGACAGCACCTCGTTGGCGCTGGCGTCGTGCACCTTGATGCGCACGCGCGGGTAGCGCGCGTGGTAGCTGCGCAGCACCGGGGGCAGGAAGTAGTAGACGGCCGAGGGCACGCAGGCGATCGTGACCTCGCCCATGCGCGCGCCGCCGACCTCGCGTATGCCCAGCAGGGTCTCGTCCAGGTCGTCGAGCAGTTGGCGCACCTTGCGCGCGAAGTCGCGCCCCACGCCGGTCAGCTCCATGCTGCGCGTGTTGCGGTCGATCAGGCGCACGCCCAGCGCCGCCTCCAGCTTGTCGATGCGGCGGCTGAAGGCGGGCTGGGAGATGTGGACCTGCTCGGCCGCCTTGCGGAAGTTCTTGAGTTCCGCTGCCGCAGCGAAGGCTTGCAGGTCGTTGAGGTCGAACTGGATGCTCATGGGGCCTCTCGGTCAATAGTTGCTTCTGGTGCATCAATTCTTCAGAAAGATGCAATTCACAGAATTCTGCATCAATCCGATGATTCGATGCATGAACACTTCGATCCCTTGCGTCCTCATGCGATCGGGCACCTCGCGCGGCCCGTTCTTCCTGCGCGACTGGCTGCCGCAGGACATCGCGACGCGTGACCGCGTGCTGGTCAGTGCGATCGGCTCGGCGGACAGCAGCCAGATCAACGGGCTGGGCGGCGGCAGCTCGCTGACCAGCAAGGTCGCCATCGTCTCGCGCGCCTCGCGCCCCGACTGCGACGTGGACTACCTGTTCGCCCAGGTCGGCGTGGGCGAACGGACCGTGGACACGCGGCCCAACTGCGGCAACATGCTGGCCGGCGTGGCGCCGTTCGCGATCGAGCAGGGCCTGGTCGCGGCCGGGCCGGGCGCGACCACGGTGCGGGTGCACAACGTCAACACCGGCGCGCGCATCGACGTCGCGGTGCAGACGCCGGAAGGCCATGTGACCTACGACGGCGATGTCCGCATCGACGGCGTGGCCGAGCCGGCGGCGCCGATCTACCTGAACTTCCTCGACGCCTGGGGCGCCAGCACCGGCAAGCTGTTTCCCACCGGGCGGCGCATCGACCGCATCGATGGCGTGCCGGTCACCTGCATCGACGCGGCCATGCCCATGGTGCTGATTCCCGCGGACAGCCTGGGCGTGACGGGCCGCGAGTCCGCCGCCGAGCTCGACGCGACGCCGGGCCTGCTCGAGCGGCTCGAGCGCATCCGCCTGCAGGCCGGGCAGCTGATGGGCCTGGGCGACTGTTCGGACAGCGTGGTGCCCAAGCCGGTGCTGGTGAGTCCGCACGAGGACGCCAAGGCCATCGTCTCGCGCTACTTCACGCCATGGCGCTGCCACAGCTCGCATGCCGTGACCGGCGCCATAGGCGTGTCCACGGCCCTGGCCCTGCCGGGCACGGTGGCCAGCCAGGCGGGCCTGGCGCCGGGCCGCCACGAATTGCGCGTGCACCACCCCTCGGGGCTCATCCAGATCGCCATGGACCTGAAGGCCGAGGCGGGCGAACTGGTGGCCGAGCGCGCCTCGGTCGTGCGCACCGCCCGAAAGATCCTGCAAGGGCAGCTGGAAGTGCCCTCGCATCTGTTCCATATTTGAAGGAGACAACCTCATGAAAACCGCATCCCATGTCCTGCGCGCCCTGATCGGCGGCCTCTGCCTGTGCGCCGCCGCGGCGGCCCAGGCCTTCCCGGATCGCACCATCACCCTGGTCGTGCCGACCGCGGCCGGCGGGGGCAACGACGCCATGGCGCGCATCCTGGCCCAGGGCATGGCGCCCCTGCTGGGCCAGAGCGTGATCGTCGAGAACAAGCCCGGGGCCAACGGCGCCATCGCCAGCGAGGCCGTGGCGCGGGCCGCCGCCGACGGCCACACCATCCTGTTCGGCTACGTGGCCACGCACGGCATGAACCCGGCCTTGCAGAAGCTGCGCTACGACCCGCAGGCTGACTTCGAGCCCGTGGGCCTGGTGGGCTACTCGCCGACGTTGATGGTGGCCAACCCCGCGCTCAAGGCCAGGGACGGCAAGGCGCTGATCGCCCAGCTCAAGAGCCAGCCCGGCAAGTTCAGCTACGCCTCGGCCGGCAACGGCACGGCGCCGCATTTCGCGGCCGAGCTGTTCAAGATGAGCGCCGGCGTGGACTTGGTCCATGTGCCCTACAAGGGCTCGGCGCCGGCGGTCGCCGACACCATCGGCGGCCACACGCAGCTGATGTTCCCCAGCCTGTTCACCGGCCTGCCGCAGGTCAAGGCCGGCAAGCTGCAGGCGGTGGCGATCGCGGGCGACAAGCGCTCGGCCGCCCTGCCCGATGTGCCGACCCTCAAGGAGCTGGGCGTGGACGGCGTCAACGTGACCCAGTGGTACGCCCTGTTCGCCCCGGCGAAGACGCCCAAGGCGGTGGTCGAAAAGCTCAATACGGCGCTCAACAAGGTGCTGAGCCGCCCCGAGGTGATCAAGCAGATCGAGGGCCATGGCGCGGACGTGGAGACCAGCTCGCCCGAGCAGCTGCGCAAGCTGGTCGGCGAGGACCTGGCCAAGTGGAAGCGCGTGGTGCAGCAGGCCAGGCTCAGCGCCGACTGATCAGGCGGACCCCGCGATCACCCCGCCGCCCAGGCAGACCTCGCCGTCGTAGAGCACGGCGCTCTGGCCCGGGGTCACGGCCCATTGCGGCTCGTCGAAATGCAGGCTGAACTGGTCGGGCATCTCGCGGCGCAGCTCGCAGGTGGCGTCGGCCTGGCGGTAACGGGTCTTGGCCGCGTAGCGGCCCGGGGCCGGCGCCTCGCCGGCGCACCAGCTGGCGTCCGCGGCCTCCAGGGTTTGCGACAGCAGCCAGGGGTGGTCGTGGCCCTGCACCACCCACAGCGTGTTCTTCTCGATGTCCTTGCGCGCGACGAACCAGGGCGCGTGCTCGCCGCCGCCCTTTTGCTCACCCTTGGCCTTGATGCCGCCTATCCCCAGGCCCTGGCGCTGGCCCAGGGTGTAGAAGGACAGGCCCACATGCCGGGCTATGGTGCGGCCGCGTTCGTCCTTGATCGGGCCGGGCTCCTTGCTGATGTAGCGGTTGAGGAACTCGCGGAACGGCCGCTCGCCGATGAAGCAGATGCCGGTCGAGTCCTTCTTCTTCGCATTGGGCAGGCCGATCTCGGCCGCGATGCGGCGCACCTCGGTCTTGTGCAGCTCACCGACCGGGAACAGGGTCTTGGACAGCTGGGCCTGGTTCAGGCGGTGCAGGAAGTAGCTCTGGTCCTTGGACGGGTCCAGGCCCTTGAGCAGCTCGTGCCGGCCGGTCGCAGCGTTCAGCCGCACCCTCGCATAGTGACCCGTGGCGATCTTCTCGGCGCCCAGGCGCATCGCATGGTCAAGAAAGGACTTGAACTTGATCTCGGCGTTGCAGAGGATGTCGGGATTGGGCGTGCGACCGGCCTGGTACTCGCGCAGGAACTCGGCGAACACGCGGTCCTTGTACTCGGCCGCGAAGTTGGCATGCTCGATCTCGATGCCGATCACGTCGGCCACGCTGGCCGCGTCGACGAAGTCGATGTTCGACGAGCAGTACTCGCTGTCGTCATCGTCCTCCCAGTTCTTCATGAAGATGCCGACGACCTCGTAGCCCTGCTGCTTGAGCAGCCAGGCGCTGACCGCCGAATCCACGCCGCCGGACAGGCCGACGACCACACGTTGTTTTGACATGCCCAAATTGTAGGCAAGCGGGCCCAGCCCGGCGCCCACGGGGGCATCGGGCGCTCAGCCCGCGCGCTGGAAGAACAGGGCGCTCATGACCAGGCCGGTGGCGATCACGATGGCGCGCACCCAGGTCACCGGCAGCCGGCGCGCCAGCCGCGCGCCAGCCAGGCCTCCGGCCGTGGCCGCCGCCATCATCAGCAGCGCCTGGGGCCAGACGATGGCGCCGGCCCAGGCGAAGGCCGCGACCGACAGCAGCGAGAGCACCAGGGAGTTGAGGTTCTTGAGCGCGTTCACCGTGTTCAGGCGCGACTCGCCGGTCAGCGTGTACAGCGCCATCAGCAGTATGCCCAGGCCGCCGTTGAAATAGCCGCCGTAGACCGCGGTCGCCAGCAGGCCGGGCTGGCGCCAGGTCTGCCAGGCCTGGCCGTCCTGGCCGGCGCTGCGCGTCAGCAGGGGGCCGAGCGCGAACAGCGCGGTGGCGAACAGCAGCAGCCAGGGCACCAGGCCGGCGAACAGCCGGGCCGGCGTCACCAGCAGCAGCAGGGCGCCGGCCAGGCCGCCCAGGGCGGACAGCAGCAGTTCCCGCCGCAGCAATGCGTCGGGCAGGGCGCGCAGTTCGGGCCGGAAGCCCAGGGTGCTGCCCAGGTAGCCGGGGCTCACGGCCAGCGCGCTCGTGGCGTTGGCGGCGATAGCCGGCACGCCGGTGAACACCAGGGCGGGAAAGGTCAGGAAGCTGCCGCCGCCGGCAATGGCGTTGAGCACGCCTGCGCCGAAGGCCGCGACGCCGAGCAGGGCGAAACCCGCTGCGCCGTCCATCAGTCCTGACCTGCAGTCACGGCCGCGTCGGTGTGGATCAGGCCCAGCGGGAAGCGCTGGCCGGCCAGGTGGTCCTCGATGCAGCGCAGCACCAGGGGGCTGCGGTGGCGCGCGGCGCTAGCGCGTACCTCTTCGGGCGTGAGCCACAGCGTGCGCACGATGCCCTGGTCCAGCGCCCGCGTGGTATCGAATTCGCCGAGCTCTCCGCAGAAGGCGAAGCGCACATAGGTGATGTCCTCGCCCGTGGCCGGGCGCTGGAAGCGCGAGAGGTAGACGCCGACCAGGGCCGTGGGCAAGAAGGCGTGGGCGGTCTCCTCCAGCGCCTCGCGCGCGCAGCCCTGGGCCGGCGTCTCTCCGGGGTCCAGATGGCCGGCCGGGTTGTTCAGGCGCAGGCCCTCGGGCGTGTGTTCCTCGACCAGCAGGTACTTGCCGCCGCGTTCGATCACGGCGGCCACGGTGACGCTGGGTTTCCATCGGGTGTCCATGCGGAGATTATCGGCGCGGCCCACGTGCTGTCGCGCGGGCGGCGGCCCTGTCATCAAAATCCCGCACAATGGGGGGGCGGGTTGTAAGCTGGCCGACAGCAAGCCTTGCACCCCTGTCTACACAAATATCAATCAACTTGTCAGAGGAGTTGCCCCATGCTGATAGGCATCCCCGCCGAGACCCAGGCGGGTGAAACCCGTGTTGCCGTCACACCCGAGACGGCCAAGAAACTCAAGGCCCAAGGCCATACGGTGCGCATCCAGTCGGGCGCGGGCGTGGCCGCCAGCGTGCCCGATGCCGCCTACGAGGCCGCCGGCGCCGAGATCTGCGACGCCGCCGGCGCCCTCGGCTGCGAGCTGGTGCTCAAGGTGCGCGCGCCGCTGGACGGCGAGCTCGCGCTCATGAAGTCCGGCACGGCCGTGGTCGGCATGCTCAACCCCTTCGACGCCGAGGGCCTGGCCCGCATGGCCGCCGCAGGCCTGACCAGCTTTGCCCTGGAAGCCGCCCCGCGCACCACCCGCGCCCAGAGCATGGACGTGCTGTCGTCCCAGGCCAACATCGCCGGCTACAAGGCCGTGATGATCGCCGCCGACCAATACCAGCGCTTCTTCCCCATGCTCATGACCGCGGCCGGCACCGTCAAGGCCGCACGCGTGGTCATCCTGGGCGTGGGCGTGGCCGGCCTGCAGGCCATCGCCACCGCCAAGCGCCTGGGCGCCGTGATCGAGGCCTCCGACGTGCGCCCCAGCGTCAAGGAGCAGGTCGAGAGCCTGGGCGCCAAGTTCATCGACGTGCCCTACGAGACCCAGGAGGAGAAGGACGCCGCCGAGGGCGTGGGCGGCTACGCCCGCCCCATGCCGCCCTCGTGGCTGGAGCGCCAGAAAGCCGAGGTCGCCAAGCGCGTGGCCCAGGCCGACGTGGTCATCACCACCGCCCTGATCCCCGGCCGAGCCGCCCCCGTGCTCGTCACCGAGGAGATGGTCAAGGCCATGAAGCCCGGCAGCGTGATCGTCGACCTGGCCGCGCCCCAGGGCGGCAACTGCCCGCTCACCGAAGCCGGCCGCACGGTCATCAAGCACGGCGTCACCCTGGTCGGCGAGACCAACCTGCCCGCGCTCGTGGCCGCCGACGCCTCGGCGCTGTACGCGCGCAACGTGCTCGACTTCCTCAAGCTGGTTTTGCCCAAGGAAGGCGCGCTCAACATCGACCTGGCCGACGACATCGTCGCCGCCTGCCTGATGACCCAGGGTGGCGAAGTCAAGAGGAAATAAGCATGGAAGCCGTCTCTCCCACCCTCGTCAACCTCATCATCTTCGTGCTCGCCATCTACGTCGGCTACCACGTGGTGTGGAACGTCACGCCCGCGCTGCACACCCCGCTGATGGCCGTCACCAACGCCATCTCCGCCATCGTCATCGTCGGCGCCATGCTGGCCGCCGCCCTGACCGAAACCACGCTGGGCAAGAGCATGGGCGTGCTGGCCGTGGCCCTGGCCGCCGTCAACGTCTTCGGCGGCTTCCTGGTCACCCGGCGCATGCTCGAGATGTTCAAGAAGAAAGACAAAAAGACCCCGGAGGGCAAGTGAAATGAGCATGAACCTCGTCACCCTGCTGTACCTCATCGCCAGCATCTGCTTCATCCAGGCCCTGAAGGGCCTGTCCCACCCCACCAGCTCTATCCGAGGCAACCTGTTCGGCATGAGCGGCATGGCCATTGCCATCCTGACCACCGCCGCGCTGATCGTCGAGCTGGCCGGCGGCGCCCAGGGCATGGTCTGGGTCTTCGTCGGTCTGCTGGCCGGCGGCGGCCTGGGCGCCGTCATGGCCAAGCGTGTGGAGATGACCAAGATGCCCGAGCTGGTGGCCTTCATGCACAGCATGATCGGCCTGGCCGCGGTGTTCATCGCCATCGCCGCCGTGGCCGAGCCGCATGCCTTCGGCATCACCGCGCGCGGCGCGCTCATCCCCGCGGGCAACCGGCTGGAGCTGTTCCTGGGCGCGGCCATAGGCGCCATCACCTTCAGCGGCTCCGTGATCGCCTTCGGCAAGCTCTCGGGCAAGTACAAGTTCCGGCTGTTCCGCGGCGCGCCCGTGCAGTTCCAGGGTCAGCACATGCTGAACCTGGCGCTGGGCCTGTCCACCCTCGCGCTGGGCGTGGTGTTCAGCGTCACCGAGAGCTGGCCGGCCTTCTTCCTGATGCTGGCCCTGTCCTTCGTGCTGGGCGTGCTGATCATCATCCCGATCGGCGGCGCCGACATGCCGGTGGTGGTGTCCATGCTCAACAGCTATTCGGGCTGGGCGGCCGCGGGCATCGGCTTCTCGCTGAACAACAGCATGCTGATCATCGCCGGCAGCCTGGTGGGCAGCTCGGGCGCGATCCTGTCCTACATCATGTGCAAGGCCATGAACCGCTCGTTCTTCAACGTGATCCTGGGCGGCTTCGGCGGCGAGACCAGCGCGGCCGCGGTCGGCAACGGCGAGCAAAGGCCGGTCAAGAGCGGCAGCGCCGACGACGCGGCCTACATCCTGGGCAACGCCGAGACCGTGATCATCGTGCCCGGCTACGGCCTGGCGGTGGCGCGCGCGCAGCATGCCGTGAACGAGCTGGCCGAGAAGCTGACCCACAAGGGCGTGACGGTGAAGTACGCCATCCACCCGGTGGCCGGGCGCATGCCGGGGCACATGAACGTGCTGCTGGCCGAGGCCGAGGTGCCCTACGACCAGGTGTTCGAGATGGAGGACATCAACGGCGAGTTCGGCCAGGCCGACGTGGCCATCATCCTGGGCGCCAACGACGTGGTGAACCCGGCGGCGCTGCAAAAGGGCAGCACCATCTACGGCATGCCGATCCTGGAGGCCTACAAGGCCAAGACCGTGATCGTGAACAAGCGCTCCATGGCCGCGGGCTATGCGGGCCTGGACAACGAGCTGTTCTACATGGACAAGACCATGATGGTCTTCGGCGACGCCAAGAAGGTGGTCGAGGACATGGTCAAGGCCGTGGACTGAGGGGCCGGGGGTGGCCTTGGCTGACAATGGCAACCCTCACAAGAAATGTATGGAGAGACAAGCATGACCGAGCGCATCTGGCTCAGCAGCTACCCCCCGGGGGTGCCCGCCGATATCGACCCCGGACAGTACCGCTCCCTGGTGGCGCTGATGGAGGAAAGCTTCCAGAAGTACGCGGACCGCACGGCCTACAGCTTCATGGGCCAGGAGATCAGCTATGCGCGCACCGACGCGCTGAGCCGCGCCCTTGCGGCCTATCTGCAGGGGCTGGGCCTGGCCAAGGGCGAGCGCGTGGCCATCATGATGCCCAACGTGCCGCAGTACCCGGTCGCCGTGGCTGCCATCCTGCGCGCCGGCTACGTGGTGGTCAACGTGAACCCCTTGTACACGCCGCGCGAGCTCGAGCACCAGCTCAAGGACTCGGGCGCCAAGGCCATCATCATCATCGAGAACTTCGCCAAGACGCTGGAGCAGTGCATCGCGAACACGCCGGTGCAGCATGTGGTGCTGTGCACCATGGGCGACCAGCTCGGCCTGCTCAAGGGCGCCGTGGTCAACTACGTGGTGCGCCATGTCAAGAAGCTGGTGCCGCCCTTCCAGCTGCCGGGCGCGGTGCGTTTCAACGACGCGCTGGCCCAGGGTGAGCGCGGCGCGTTCCGCCAGCCCGAGCTCGGCCCCGACGACGTCGCGCTGCTGCAGTACACGGGCGGCACCACCGGGGTCGCCAAGGGTGCCGTGCTGCTGCACCGCAACGTGATCGCCAACGTGCTGCAGTCCGAGGCCTGGAACGATCCGGTGATGAAGAAGGTCCCGGCCGGCGAGCAGATCACCAGCGTCTGCGCGCTGCCGCTCTACCACATCTTCGCCTTCACGGTGAACATGATGCTGTCCATGCGCAATGGCGGCAAGACCATCCTGATTCCCAACCCGCGCGACCTGCCGGCGGTGCTCAAGGAGCTGGCCAAGCACCGCTTTCACAGCTTCCCGGCGGTCAACACGCTGTTCAACGCGCTGGCCCACCATCCGGATTTCAACACCGTCGACTGGAGCAACCTCAAGGTCTCGGTGGGCGGCGGCATGGCGGTGCAGGGCGCGGTGGCCCAGCTCTGGCTGGAGAAGACCGGCTGTCCGATCTGCGAGGGCTACGGCCTGTCGGAGACCAGCCCCTCGGTCAGCTGCAATCCGGTGACCAGCACCGAGTTCACGGGCACCATCGGCGTGCCCATCCCCAGCACCGTGATGAAACTGATCGACGACGAGGGCCGCGAGGTAGCGCCGGGCCAGCCGGGCGAGATCGCCATCCAGGGGCCGCAGGTGATGGCCGGCTACTGGCAGCGCCCCGACGAAACCGCCAAGGTCATGACCGCCGACGGCTTCTTCAAGACCGGCGACATCGGCGTGGTGGACGCGCGCGGCTTCTTCAAGATCGTCGACCGCAAGAAGGACATGATCCTGGTCAGCGGCTTCAACGTCTATCCGAACGAGGTCGAGGAGGTCGTGGCGGGCTGCCCCGGCGTGCTCGAATGCGCGGCTGTCGGCGTGCCCGACGAGCGCTCGGGCGAGGCGGTGAAGCTGGTCATCGTCAAGAAGGACCCGGCGCTGACCGAGGCCCAGGTGCGCGAGTTCTGCAAGGCCAACCTCACGGGCTACAAGCAGCCCAAGCTGGTCGAGTTCCGCAGCGAGCTGCCCAAGACGCCGGTCGGCAAGATCCTGCGCCGCGAGCTGCGCGGCTAGAACCTGCGCACCGGCCTTCGCCATGACCCGCACCGCCATCGTCAGCGCCCTGCGCGAGGAGCTCGCGGCCGTGCTCGAGCTCATGCCCGACGAGCAGCGCCAGGTGGTCGCGGGCCGCGAGTTCTGGCGCGGCCACCTGCACGGCTACGAGGTGGTGGCCGCGCTCTCGGGCATAGGCAAGGTGGCGGCGGCGACCACGGCCACGCTGCTGATCGAGCGCTTCAAGGTCGACGACGTGCTGTTCACCGGTGTCGCGGGCGGCCTCGCGCCCGGCGTGCGAGTGGGCGACCTGGTGGTGGCGAGCGAATTCCTGCAGCACGACATGGACGCCTCGCCGCTGTTTCCGCGCTACGAGATCCCCGGCACCGGGCTGAGCCGCCTGCCGGCCGACCAGGCGCTGACGGCCACGCTGTCGCGCGCGGCGCAGGCTGCACTGGCGGACTTGCCGCATCTGCTCGATCCGGCCGCGCGGCAGGAATTCGGCCTGCAGGCGCCGCGCCTGCACCGGGGCCTGCTGGTCAGCGGGGACCGTTTCGTCGCCAGCGCGGCCGAGAGCCAGGCGCTGCAGCAGGCGCTGCCCGAGGCGCTGGCGGTCGAGATGGAGGGCGCGGCCTTCGCGCAGGTGTGCCGCGACTTCGGCGTGCCGCTGGCCGTGGTGCGCACCGTCTCGGATCGCGCCGACGACGCGGCCCATGTCGACTTCCTGCGCTTCCTGCGCGGCGTGGCCAGCCCCTACAGCGCGGCCGTGCTCGAGCATTTCTTCAAGACCCTGGCGATCTGAGCGCCAGGCCCTGGCCTACTTGAGCCAGCCGCGCTTGCGGAAGTACCACATCGGCACCATGGCGCTGGCCACCATCAGGGCCAGGGCCCAGGGGTAGCCCCAGCTCTGGGCCAGCTCGGGCATGTGCTGGAAGTTCATGCCGTAGATGCTGGCGATCAGCGTGGGCGGCAGCAGCGCCACGCTGGCCACCGAGAAGATCTTGATGATCTTGTTCTGGTTGATGTTGATGAAACCCACGGTGGCGTCCATCAGGAAGTTGATCTTGTCGAACAGGAAGGCGGTGTGCGAGTCCAGCGAGTCGATGTCGCGCAGGATCTGGCGCGCGTCCTCGAACTGCTCGGCGTTGAGCATCTTGCTGCGCATCATGAAGCTGACCGCGCGGCGCGTGTCCATCACGTTGCGGCGTATGCGCCCGTTCAGGTCCTCCTGGCGCGCGATCGCGCCCAGCACTTCGCCGGCCATGGCGTCGGTCACGTCGCCCGACAGCACCAGCTTGCCGGCCTTTTCCAGCTTGTCGTAGATGTCCTCCAGCGTGTCGGCCGAGTATTCGGCGTCGGCGTCGAACAGCTTGAGCAGCACTTCCTTGGCATCCTCGATCAGGCCAGGGGCGCGGCGCGCGCGCATGCGCAGCAGGCGGAACACCGGCACGTCCTCGTCGTGGATGGAGAACAGCACGCCGCGGCTCTTGAGCTCGGTGTTGTGCTGGTTCAGGATGAAGGCCACGCGCACCGTGCGCGGCTCGTCCTCGTCGGCGATCAGGAAGTCGCTGCGGATGTGCAGCTCGCCGTTGTCTTCTTCATAGAAGCGCGCGGATTCCTCGATGTCCTCGTCCATCGCGTCTTCCGGGATGGACAGGCCGTAGTACTGCTTGATCCAGCGCTTTTCCTCCAGGGTCGGCGATTCGAGGTCGACCCAGATCGGCTGGAACTTGGACAGCTCCTCCAGCGACTCGATTTCCTCCTGGAACAGTCGCCCGTTGGCAAGCGTGAAGATGTTGAGCATGGCTCACTCCCTTGGGTTGGTCGGGTCTGGCGGCGGCGATGTGACGCTTTCAACCCCCGGGCCAGCAAGGGAGTCGAAAGCTACCGACTGGGGTAGGTTTCCACGGAGCGATCTCCAAAAAGGCGGTGACAGTGCCGGTAATTATCGCACTGCGGCGTCAGATTTCGTGGTCCAGAAAGGCCAGCAGCTCGTGCCGGCGCGCATAGGCGTCGCGCTCGCCCAACGCCATCAGCGCCTCGACGAAACCGGGCTCGAACAGCAGGTAGCTGGCCAGGGCGGCGCCGCCGCCGCGCAGCGCGCCCAGGCCGCGCAGCGCGTTGCGCGTGTCGCGCGGCAATTCGTGCGCATGGGCCTGGGCCAGGGCGTCGAGCGACTCGCTGGGCTGTATCGACAGCACCTCCACGCCGCGGTAGGGCAGGCGCGCGGCCACCTCCGGCGGCAGCTGGCGCAAGGCCTGGTTGACGCGCCGCGCCTGCTCCACGTCGGCCTGCAGGGTGTCGTGGAACACGCTGGCCATGGCGTGGCCGGCGATGCTGCCCAGCGAGGGTGGGCGCATGCCGGCCGGGCCGCCGGCCAGGCTCGAGCGCTGGGGCTGGCCCACGCCTATCGCCAGCACCTTGCGCGCGCCCAGGTGCAGGGCCGGCGAGAGCGGCGCGATCTGCCGCATCGAGCCGTCGCCGAAGAACTCGCGCGCGCCGTCGACCCACAGCGGCGTGGCCGGAAACAGGAAGGGCAGGGCGCTGGAAGCCATCAGGTGCTCGATGGTGATGGGCTGGAATTCGGCGCGCCGGCCGGGCAGCCGCCAGCCCGTCACCCGCTCGTCGCGCGCGCGGTGGCAGAAGGTCCAGTGCGCGCCGCTGGTGTAGCTCGAGGCGGTGACGGCCAGCGTGTCGATCGCGCCCTCCTGCAGCGCCAGCTCCAGGTCGGCCAGCGGGATGGCGCGGTGCAGGGTGTCGACCAGGGGCATGCTGTCCAGCGCCGCGCCATGGGCGCGCGCCGCCAGCGACAGCCGCAGCGCGGTGACCCAGCGGCTCGAGCGTGCCCAGGTCGAGACATGGAGGGCGTAGACGTCGGAAGAGCGGATCTGGCGCCAGAAGCTCGCCAGTTGCTCGAACGCCGCCAGGCCCAGGCGCGCGCGGCAGGCCAGGTAGGCCGCGTTCAGCGCGCCGGCCGAGGTGCCGACCAGCAGCTGGAACGGGAAGGGCGCCGAAGGCTGGGGCCCCAGCGCCAGCATGGCGCCCAGCGCGCGCAGCACCCCCGCCTGGTAGGCCGTGCGGGCTCCGCCGCCCATCAGGACCAGGCCGCACAGCGGGCGTTGCGGCGAGGTGGCGCTGGCGTGAAACAGGGTGTCGGGGTTCATGCGGGAGGTGGTGGGGCGGTGGATTCACGGTGCCGGCGGCCCCCTGCGGGTCCTGCGCGTCACCGTGGGCTCAGGCTGCCGATGGTAGCCGCGCAGCGGCGCCCGCCCGGGGAGGATGCGGGCGGCGGTTTGTTCGGGAGCTTTGTCCTGCCTCAAGGTTTTGCACTTCAACGGTACAGGGGTATGGCCGCCGGGGATTGCATTTCACGGGCGCAGGGCGCATAGTGGATTCGCATTACAGCGTTTTGACACTCCCGAAGCAGTTCCCCCGGCCGCTGGCACGCGAGGCAGCGGCCTTTTCCACCCCGAGAGCAACAGGAGGCTACTCATGAACTTGACGATCAGCGGTCACCACCTCGAAGTCACCCCTGCCCTGCGCACCTACGTGACCACCAAGCTTGATCGCATCGCCCGGCACTTTGACCAGGTTGTGGACGTGAAAGTGCTGCTAACCGTCGAGAAGCAGAAGGAGAAGGAAAAGAGACAGCGCGCCGAATGCAATATCCATGTCAAGGGTAACGACCTGTTTGCCGAGAGTTCGCACGAGGACCTCTATGCCGCCGTCGACGAACTGGTCGACAAGCTGGACCGCCAGGTCGTGCGCCACAAGACCAAGGTGCAGTCCCACAACCATGAGTGCGCCAAGCGCCTGATGTGAGACCGCAGCGGGCGCCTGCCCGAAGCCGCACGGCCAGCCGTGCGGCTTTTTTTTTGGGTCGGCGGCGCCGGCTGGGCTCCGTCCGATTTCATTGCGCGAAATCGGGGCGGGTGCATAATCCCCAAACTGCCCATGAACCGCCTCGCGTCCATTCTTCCCCCCTCGCAAGTTCTCGTGAGCGTCGACGCCACCAGCAAGAAGCGCGCTTTCGAGGAAGCTGGCCTGCTGTTCGAGAACCTGCACGGCCTGTCCCGCGCCCTGGTCACCGACAGCCTGTTCGCGCGCGAGCGCCTGGGCTCCACCGGCCTGGGCCATGGTGTGGCCATCCCGCATGGCCGCATCAAGGGGCTGAAGGCGCCGATGGCGGCGGTGTTCCAGCTGGCCCAGCCGATAGGCTTCGACGCCCCCGACGAGCAGCCCGTGGTGCTGCTGATCTTCCTTCTTGTGCCCGAGGCCGCCACGCAGAAGCACCTGGAGATCCTGTCCGAGATCGCCGAGCTGCTCAGCGACGCGCCGCTGCGCGAGAGAATCAAGGCCAGCGCCTCGGCGCAGGAACTGCACGGCCTGATCGCCAATTGGCAGTCGGCCCAGTCCGCCTGATCCGGGCGCCAACCGACCGCAGCAAGCTTACGGCCTGTGAAGCCCACCGTCATCAGCGCCGACGTGCTGTTCGAAGACCACCGGGCCACGCTCAAGTGGGAATGGGTGGCCGGCCTGGGGGCTTCCGAGCGGCGCTTCGACGAGGTGGCCATCCGCGCCGCGCGCTCGGGCGCCGACCTGGTCGGCTACCTGAACTACATCCACCCCTACCGCGTGCAGACCCTGGGCGAGCGCGAGGTCGCCTACCTGACCAACGCCACGCCCGAGGACTGCGCGCGCCGCATCGCCCGCATCGTGACGCTGGAGCCGCCGGTGCTGGTGCTGTGCGACGGCCAGGCCGCGCCCGAGGCCCTGCTGTCCATGTGCGAGCGCGCCCAGATCCCGATGTTCGCCACGCGCGAGTCCTCGGCCTTCGTGATCGACGTGCTGCGCGCCTACCTGTCCAAGCATTTCGCCGACCGCACCTCCATGCACGGCGTGTTCATGGACATTCTGGGCCTGGGTGTGCTGATCACCGGCGAGTCGGGCCTGGGCAAGAGCGAGCTCGGGCTGGAGCTGATCTCGCGCGGCAACGGCCTGGTGGCCGACGACGCGGTCGACCTGTACCGCATCAACCAGACCACCATCGAAGGCCGCTGTCCCGACCTGCTGCAGAACCTGCTCGAGGTGCGTGGCATCGGCCTGCTCGACATCCGCGCGATCTTCGGCGAGACCGCGGTGCGCCGCAAGATGCGGCTCAAGCTCATCGTGCACCTGGTGCGCAAGGAGACGCTGGAGCGCGAATACGAGCGCCTGCCCTACGAACCGCTGACCCAGGACGTGCTGGGCATCCCGGTGCGCAAGGTGGTGATCCAGGTGGTGGCCGGACGCAACATCGCCGTGCTGGTGGAGGCGGCCGTGCGCAACAGCATCCTGCAGCTGCGCGGCATAGACACCTACCAGGAATTCGTCGAGCGGCATCGCCGCGCCATGGAGCGCGGCGAGCTCTGAAATTTAGCCCCCACGCTTGTCACTTCGTGTACTTCTCTGCCCCCCGAGGGGGCCCCAGCCGCCTTGGGGCGGTCCGGCGGCGGCTGGACGCCGGCCTCAGCCGCGCGTGTTGGGCGGCCGGTTCGGGCAGGGGTTCTTGGTGCAGTGGGCGTACAGGCTCAACGCGTGGTCGGCGATGGCAAAGCCCTTGTCCGTGGCCACGGCCTGCTGTCGCTTCTCGATCTCGGCGTCGTAGAACTCCTCCACCTTGCCGCAGTCCAGGCAGACCAGGTGGTCGTGGTGCTGCCCTTCGTTGAGCTCGTAGACCGCCTTGCCGCTCTCGAAGTGGCTGCGGCTCAGGATGCCGGCCTGCTCGAACTGCGTCAGCACCCGGTAGACGGTGGCCAGGCCGATGTCCGAGTGCTCCTGCAGCAGCACGCGGAACACGTCTTCGGCCGTCATGTGGCGCAGCGCGCCCTTCTGGAAGATCTCCAGGATCTTCAGGCGCGGCAGCGTGGCCTTCAGGCCGGTGCTCTTGAGTTCGTCGATGTTGACCATGCGTGTCCTTCCGTTCAGGGCGCTCGCGGCCAGCCCAGGGGGCTGCCGCTACAATGGCCCGATCATATTGCCTCAGCCTGATCCATGCCTGTTCTCCTGCGTTCACGCCTTCGATCGGCGCCCTTGCTGGCCCTGGTGCTCGCGGCCGGCGCGGCGCTGAGCGGCTGCGGTAGCCTCGATGGTGCCAGCAACCGCCTGTCCGGTCTGGTCACGCCCTACAAACCCGAGGTGGTGCAGGGCAATTTCGTCTCCAAGGAGCAGGTCGAGGCGCTGCAGCCCGGCATGAGCCGCCTGCAGGTGCGCGATGTGCTGGGCACGCCGCTGCTGGCCAGCCTGTTCCACGCCGACCGCTGGGACTATGTCTTCACGCTGCGCCGCCAGGGCGTGGCGCCGCAGAGCTACAAGCTGGTGCTGTTCTTCAAGGGCGACGAGCTCGAGCGCTTCGAGGGCGACACCATGCCCAGCGAGACCGAATTCGTGGCGCGCGTCGATACCGGGCGCAAGCCGGGCAAGGTCCCGGTGCTCGAGGCGTCCGAGGAGGCGCTGGCCAAGTTCCCGCCGGCGCGCGACACCGGCAAGGACGCCCCGGCCGCCGAGGCGCCGCTGCCCGCCAGCTACCCGCCGCTGGAGCCCTCGGCGCGCTGAGCCGGCCCCGGGGTCCAGGCCCTCTGATTGCGAAGGAAAAGATGAATTCCGTCACCGACACCCAGGCCGGCACGGCGCGACACCAGGTCGCCGTGGCCGGCGCCAGCGGCCGCATGGGCCATATGCTGATCGAGGCCATCCGCGCCTCGGGCGATTGCGCGATTGCGGGCGCGCTCGACATCGTGGGCAGCCCGGCCCTGGGCGCCGACGCCTGCGCCTTCCTGGGCCAGAGCAGCGGCGTGGCCGTGACGGCCGACCTGGCCGCGGGGCTGCGCAACGCCCAGGCGCTGATCGACTTCACGCGCCCCGAGGGCACGATGGACCACCTCAAGGTCTGCCGCGAGCGTGGCATCAAGCTCGTGATCGGCACCACCGGCTTCACCGAGGCGCAGAAGGCCGAGATCACCGCTGCGGCGCGGGACATCGCCATCGTCATGGCGCCCAACATGAGCGTGGGCGTCAACGTCACGCTCAAGCTGCTCGAGATGGCGGCCAAGGCCCTGTCCACCGGCTACGACATCGAGATCATCGAGGCCCACCACCGGCACAAGGTCGACGCGCCCTCGGGCACGGCGCTGAAGATGGGCGAGGTGATCGCCGGCGCCCTGGGCCGCGACCTCAAGGACTGCGCGGTCTACGCACGCGAGGGCGTGACCGGCGAGCGCGATCCCTCGAGCATAGGCTTCGCCACCATCCGCGGCGGCGACATCGTGGGCGACCACACGGTGCTGTTCGCCGGCACCGGCGAGCGCATCGAGATCACGCACAAGTCGTCCAGCCGTGCCACCTACGCCCAGGGCAGCCTGCGCGCGGTGCGCTTCCTGGCCGGCCAGGCCAACGGCCTGTACGACATGTTCGACGTGCTGAACCTGCGCTGAGCGACGGAGCCGCCGCATGAACCTGATCGAGCTGCTGGCCCAGGGTGACGCGGTCAGCCGGCTCGTGTCCCTGCTGCTGCTGGCCATGTCGGTGGCCAGCTGGGTGGTGATCCTGTGGAAGGCCTGGCTGGTCCGGCGCGCCTCGCGCGACGTGGCGCGCAGCGTCGCAGCGTTCTGGCAGGCCCCCTCGATCGACGAGGCGCGCGGCCGGGTGGCGAGCTTCGACCGGGAAGGCCTGGTCCTGCCCCTGATCGCCGCCACCGGCTTGGCCGCGATCGGCACGCTGGCGGCCGCCGGCGAGCGCTCGCAGCAGCTCACGCGCGTGCTGCGCGACGCCCTGCACGCGGTGCTGCACAAGCTGCACTTCGGCCAGGTGCTGCTGGCCACCGTGGGTTCCACCGCCCCCTTCGTCGGCCTGCTGGGCACCGTCTGGGGCATCTACCACGCGCTGACCGGCATTGCCCACACCGACCAGGTCACTCTGGACCAGGTGGCCGGCCCGGTCGGCGAGGCGCTGATCATGACGGCCGCCGGCCTGTTCGTGGCCATTCCCGCCGTGCTGGCCTACAACGTGTTCGGGCGCCACATCGGCCGCATCGAGGCCGACCTGGAGGGCTTCGCGCGCGACCTGCGCGAGCTGCTGGCGCACCGCGGCGCCGGGGACGTCTGAGCCGCCGGCCCGGCCGCAGGAGCAGCGCATGAGTTTCGGCCGCCTCGAACGCAGCAAGGGTCCCCGGCCCATGAGCGAGATCAACATGACGCCGCTGGTCGACGTGATGCTGGTGCTGGTGGTCATTTTCATCGTGACCGCGCCCCTGCTGGGCAGCTCGATCCGGCTCGACCTGCCGCGCAGCGAGGCGGCCCGCCCCGACGAGGCGGCCCAGGCCGTCACCCTGGTGGTCGACCGCAACGGCCAGGCCTACCTGGACGACCGGCCGGTGCGCGACGCCGAGCTGGCCCAGCGCCTAGCACAGGCCGCGGCCCTGGCCCCCGACACCGAGGTGCAGCTGCGCGCCGACGCCGGCGTGCCCTATGGCCGCATGGTCGAGCTGGTGGGCCTGGCGCAGCAGGCCGGTCTCAGCCGCATCGGCTTCATGGCCGAGGCGCCCCGGGCGACCGCAAATCCCCCCTGAAAAGCCCGTTCGGCCCTTTCCCGGGCTTTTTGTGATGCTATGGTTTGATGAGCGCTGCTGCCCGAGAGCCCGTCCGGCCGGCGGGGCGGCCAGCGCCTACAATTTGCAGCATGCAAGACAAGTACAGCCACCTCGACGTTGAAAAGGCCGCCCAGGACCACTGGAGCGGTCGCGACGCCTACCGCGTGAGCGAGGACGCGGGCAAGAAGAAGTTCTACGCCTGTTCCATGCTGCCCTATCCCAGCGGCAAGCTGCACATGGGCCATGTGCGCAACTACACCATCAACGACATGCTCACGCGCTACCTGCGCATGAACGGCTACAACGTGCTGATGCCCATGGGCTGGGATGCTTTCGGCCTGCCGGCCGAGAACGCGGCGCTCAAGAACGGCGTGCCGCCGGCCCAGTGGACCTACGAGAACATCGCCTACATGAAGAAGCAGATGCAGGCGATGGGGCTGGCCATCGACTGGTCGCGCGAGGTCGCCACCTGCGATCCCGGCTATTACAAGTGGAACCAGTGGCTGTTCCTCAAGATGCTGGAAAAGGGCATCGCCTACCGCAAGACCCAGGTCGTCAACTGGGACCCGGTGGACCAGACCGTGCTGGCCAACGAGCAGGTGATAGACGGCAAGGGCTGGCGCACCGGCGCCGCAGTGGAAAAGCGCGAGATCCCGGGCTACTACCTCAAGATCACCGACTACGCCGAGGAGCTGCTCTCGCACGTGCAGCACGGCCTGGCCGGCTGGCCCGAGCGCGTCAAGCTGATGCAGGAGAACTGGATCGGCAAGAGCGAAGGCGTGCGCTTCGCCTTCACCCATGGCATCCATGACGAGCATGGCCAGCCGATCGGCGACGGCTGCATGTACGTGTTCACCACGCGCGCCGACACCATCATGGGCGTGACCTTCTGCGCGGTCGCGCCCGAGCACCCGCTGGCGCTGCACGCGGCCAGGTCCAACCCCAAGCTGGCCGCCTTCCTCGAGGAGTGCAAGGCCGGCGGGACGACCGAGGCCGAGCTCGCCACCCAGGAAAAGAAGGGCATGCCCACCGGCCTGTTCGTCAACCACCCGCTGATGGAGCACGCGGTCGAGGTCTGGGTCGGCAACTACGTGCTGATGGGCTATGGCGACGGCGCTGTGATGGGTGTGCCCGCGCACGACGAGCGCGACTTCGCCTTCGCCAAGAAATACGGCCTGCCCATCACCCAGGTGGTGCATGTGGACGGCCAGCACTACGACTACGACCACTGGCACGACTGGTACGCCGACAAGCAGCATGGCGTGACCATCAACTCCGACAGCTTCAGCGGCCTGAGCTACAAGGAGGCGGTCAAGGCCGTGGCCCACGCCCTGCAGGTGCGCGGCCTGGGCGAGAAGAAGACCACCTGGCGCCTGCGCGACTGGGGCATCAGCCGCCAGCGCTACTGGGGCACGCCCATCCCCATCATCCATTGCGAGGCCTGCGGCCCGGTGCCGGTGCCCGAGCAGGACCTGCCGGTGGTGCTGCCGCAGGACCTGGTGCCCGACGGCAGCGGCAACCCGCTGAACAAGTGCGAGGCCTTCCTCAAGGTCGACTGCCCCTGCTGCGGCAAGCCGGCGCGGCGCGAGACCGACACCATGGACACCTTCGTCGACAGTTCCTGGTACTTCATGCGCTACTGCGACCCCAAGAACGACCAGGCCATGGTCGCCGAGGGGGCACAGTACTGGATGCCCATGGACCAGTACATCGGCGGCATCGAGCACGCCATCCTGCACCTGCTGTACGCGCGCTTCTGGACCAAGGTGATGCGCGATATCCGGGTGCAGGGCCCCGGAGACTCCGAAGCCCGTGGCCTGGTCCAGGTCGACGAGCCCTTCACCAAGCTGCTGACCCAGGGCATGGTGCTCAACCACATCTACTCGCGCAAGAGCGAGAAAGGCGGCATCGAGTACTTCTGGCCGCACGAGGTCGAGGACGTGGTCGACGCCAACGGCAAGGTGGTGGGCGCCCACCTCAAAGAGGCCAAGGGCGATCTGCCGGCCGGCACCCTGGTGAACTACGAAGGCGTGGGCACCATGAGCAAGTCCAAGAACAACGGCGTCGACCCGCAGGACCTGATCGAGAAATACGGCGCCGACACCGCGCGCCTGTACACCATGTTCACCGCGCCGCCCGAGGCCACGCTGGAGTGGAACGACGCGGCCGTGGAGGGCAGCTACCGCTTCCTGCGCCGGGTCTGGAACTTCGGCGTCAAGCTGTCGGCGATCGAGAACCTGGCCTCGCTGGCCTTGCTGGCCGGCCCCGAGGGGCGCGAGGTCCATGCCTTCGACAAGGCCGCCAAGGCGCTGCGGCGCGAGGTCCACAGCGTGCTCAAGCAGGTCGACTACGACTACCAGCGCATGCAGTACAACACCGTGGTCTCGGGCGCGATGAAATTGCTCAACGCGCTCGAGGGCCTGGCCGACGATGGCTCGACCGGCGCCCGCGCCGCGCAGGCCGAGGGCTTCGGCATCCTGCTGCGCTGCCTGTATCCGGTCACGCCGCACATCGCCCACGCATTGTGGGAGCAGCTGGGCTATGCCGCCGGCTTCGGCGACCTTCTGGACGCGCCCTGGCCCCAGGCCGACGAGAGCGCGCTGCAGCAGGACGAGATCGAGCTCGTGCTGCAGGTCAACGGCAAGCTGCGCGGCGCCATCCTGGTGCCGTCCCAGGCCAGCAAGCACGAGATCGAGGCCATCGCCCTGGCCAGCGAGGCCTTCCTCAAGCAGGCCGGCGGGGCGCACGCGAAAAAGGTCATCGTGGTGCCGGGCCGCCTGGTCAACGTGGTGGTCTGAGCATGAAGGCCACCCTGCCCGCGGCGGCGCTGCGGCGCCGCCAGCTGCTCGCCCTGGCGGCGCCGCTGGCGCTGGCGGCCTGCGGCTTCCAGCTGCGCCAGCCGCCGAACTTCGCGTTCCGCAGTTTCTACACCGACGCCCCCCAGAGCTCGACCCTGGTCAACGAGCTCAAGCGCCAGCTGGCCGGCACCGGCGCGGTCGA
Organism: Ramlibacter sp. 2FC; assembly: GCF_005503345.1. NCBI lineage: Bacteria > Pseudomonadati > Pseudomonadota > Betaproteobacteria > Burkholderiales > Comamonadaceae > Ramlibacter > Ramlibacter sp. 2FC. Next base: position 13,345 of record NZ_SCMM01000008.1, on the reverse strand, counting down.
GGTGCTGGCCGATGCGCGCCAGCTCAACCGCGCCGAGGTGCTGCTGGACGTGCTGAACGACCAGCGCGAGCGCGTGGTGGTGGGCGTCAACGCCTCGGGCCAGGTGCGCGAGCTGCAACTGCGCGTGCGCTTCAAGTTCAGGCTGCGCACGCCCCAGGGCAAGACTCTAATCCCCGAGGTCGAGCTGCTGCAGGAACGCGACGTCAGCTACCGCGAGGCCGCAGCCCTGGCCAAGGAGGCCGAGGAGGCCCTGCTGTACCGCGACATGCAGAGCGACATCGTGCAGCAGGTCATGCGCCGCCTGGCCGCGGTGCGCGCGCTGTAAGCCGCGGCGCCGCTATGCAGCTCGCCGCCGCCCAGCTCGCCGCTCACCTGCAAAAGGGCCTGCGCCCGCTCTACACCCTGCACGGGGACGAGCCGCTGCTGGTGCAGGAAGCGGCCGACGCGATCCGCGCCGCCGCGCGCGCTCAGGGCTACACCGAGCGCAGCGTGCACAGCGTGGCCGGCGCGCATTTCGACTGGAGCGAGGTGCTGGCCGCCGGCGGCTCGCTCAGCCTGTTCGCCGAGCGCCAGATCGTCGAGATCCGCATCCCCTCGGGCAAGCCCGGCAAGGACGGCAGCGCCGCCCTGCAGCAGCTGGCCGAGAGCAGCCGCGGCAACGACAGCACCCTGACCCTGGTGGTGTTGCCGCGCCTGGACAAGGCGACCCGAACTGGCGCCTGGTTCGGCGCGCTCGAGGGCGCCGGCGTGACGGTGCAGATCGACCCGGTCGAGCGCCAGGCCCTGCCGCCCTGGATCGCCCAGCGCCTGGCGCGCCAGGGCCAGCGCGTGGCTGCGGGCGAAGAGGGCCAGCGCACCCTGCAGTTCTTCGCCGACCGCGTCGAGGGCAACCTGCTCGCCGCGCACCAGGAAATCCAGAAGCTGGGCCTGCTCCACCCCGAGGGCGAGCTCGGCTTCGACCAGGTCGAGGCGGCCGTGCTCAACGTCGCGCGCTACGACGTGTTCAAGCTCTCCGAGGCGGTGCTGGCCGGCCAGGCCGTGCGCGTGCAGCGCATGCTCGACGGCCTGCGCGCCGAGGGCGAGGCCGAGGTGCTGGTGCACTACACCCTGGCCGAGGACATACGCGCGCTCAAGCGCGTCAAGGACGCGGTGGCCGGCGGCCGCCCCCTGCCCATGGCGCTGCGCGAGCAGCGCGTCTGGGGCCCGCGCGAGCGCCTGTTCGAGCGCGTGCTGCCGCGCCTGTCGCCGGCCCTGCTGCGCGAGCTGCTGCAGGCCGCGCACCAGGTGGACGGCATCGTCAAGGGCCTCAAGCAGCCCGACTGGCCGGCCGATGGCTGGCAGGCCCTGCACCGGCTGGCGCTGCAGCTGTGCCGCGCCTGCAGGGTCTCCGGATAGCAGGGACAATACACCCCATGAATGCGCTGAACATCGCCGAATACTCGCAAACCCTGGGCCTGCAGGCCAAGATGGCCTCGGCCCTGATGGCCAAGGCCAGTGCCGCGGTCAAGAACCGGGCGCTGCGCCGCCTGGCCGGGCTGCTGCGTGAGAACCAGTCGTCCCTGCAGGCCGACAACGCGCGCGACCTCGAGCGCGCGCTGGCCGCCGGCCTGGCCGCGCCCATGGTCGACCGGCTCAAGCTCACGCCGCAGGTCATCGAGACCTGCGCCCAGGGCTGCGAGCAGCTGGCCGCCATGCCCGACGCGATCGGCGAGATCATCGGCCTGCGCCAGCAGCCCAGCGGCATACGCGTCGGCCAGATGCGCGTGCCTATCGGCGTGTTCGGCATGGTCTTCGAGAGCCGCCCCAACGTGACCATCGAGGCGGCCAGCCTGTCGATCAAGAGCGGCAACGCCTGCATCCTGCGCGGCGGCTCCGAGGCCATCGAATCGAACAAGGCGCTGGCCCGCCTGGTGCAGCAGGCGCTGATCGACAGCGGCCTGCCGGCGCAGGGCGTGCAGCTGGTGCAGACCACCGACCGCGAGGTGGTGGGCCAGCTGATCGCCATGCCGCAGTACGTGGACGTGATCATCCCGCGCGGCGGCAAGGGCCTGATCGAGCGCATCAGCGCAGGCGCCAAGGTGCCGGTGATCAAGCACCTGGACGGCAATTGCCACACCTATGTCGACGACCCCAGCGACCTGGACATGGCGGTCAAGGTGGCCGACAACGCCAAGACCCAGAAGTACAGCCCCTGCAATGCCAGCGAGAGCCTGCTGGTGGCGCGCGGCGTGGCGGCGGCCTTCCTGCCGCGCATCGCCGCGGTCTACGCCGCCAAGGGCGTGGAAATGCGCGGCTGCCCCGAGTCCCTGGCCATCCTCGCCGCCGTGCCCGGCGCCAAGCTCCAGCCCGCCACCGAGCAGGACTGGTCCGAGGAATACCTGGCGCCCATCATCAGCGTCAAGCTGGTCGAGGGCGTGGACGAGGCGATTGCCCACATCAACCGCTATTCCTCGCACCACACCGACGCCATCCTCACCCGCGACCACATGCACGCGCAGAAATTCCTGCGCGAGGTCGACTCGGCCAGCGTCATGGTCAACGCCAGCACGCGCTTCGCCGACGGCTTCGAGTACGGCCTGGGCGCCGAGATCGGCATTTCGACCGACAAGTTCCACGCGCGCGGCCCGGTGGGCATCGAGGGCCTGACCTCGCTCAAGTACGTGGTGCTCGGCGAGGGCGAGATCCGCAGCTAGACCGCACCCGCATTCTCCTGCGGCTGGGGCGGGCCCCGGCACGCAGCCTTGAACGGGGCGGTATCGTCCCCAAGTCCTAGAATTCAGCTCCAACTTCTGCAGCAGAGGGCCGCATGGTTCCGCATCTCATCACGGCGCTCACGGGCCCGATCAACGAACTCGAGCAACGCATCCTCGACTCCATGCCGGCCATCGAGCGCTGGTTCCGCCTGGAGTGGATGGAGCACACGCCGCCCTTCTACAGCTCGGTCGACATCCGCAACGCCGGCTTCAAGCTGGCGCCGGTGGACACCAACCTCTACCCCGGCGGCTGGAACAACCTGACGCACGAGATGCTGCCGCTGGCGGTGCAGGCGGCCCAGGCCGCGATCGAGAAGATCTGCCCCGAGGCCAAGAACCTGCTGATCATTCCCGAGAACCACACGCGCAACACCTTCTACCTCAGCAACGTGGCGCAGCTCACGCGCATCTTCCACATGGCGGGGCTGAACGTGCGCATAGGCTCGATCAGCCCCGAGATCAAGCAGACCACCACGCTGGAGCTGCCGGGCGGCGACCAGGTCACGCTGGAGCCGGTGATCCGCGGCAAGCGCCGCCTCGGGCTGAAGGACTTCGACCCCTGCACCATCCTGCTCAACAACGACCTGTCGGCCGGCGCGCCGGGCATCCTGGAGGACCTGCACGAGCAGTACCTGCTGCCGCCGCTGCACGCGGGCTGGAGCGTGCGCCGCAAGAGCCACCATTTCCAGAGCTACGAGGAGGTGTCCAAGCGCTTCGGCAAGCTGCTGGGCATAGACCCCTGGCTGATCAACCCCATGTTCAACCGCTGCGGCGAGGTCGATTTCGCCGAGGGCTCGGGCCTGGAATGCCTGCGCGGCAACGTCGACGCCCTGCTGTCCAAGATCCGGCGCAAGTACAAGGAATACGGCATCAACGAGAAGCCCTTCGTGGTGGTCAAGGCCGACAACGGCACCTACGGCATGGGCATCATGACGGTGCGCGACGTCAAGGACCTGGACGCGCTGAACCGCAAGACGCGCAACAAGATGAGCGTGATCAAGGACGGCCAGGCCGTCAGCGACGTGATCATCCAGGAGGGCGTGCTGACCAACGAGCGCATCAACGAGGCCGTGGCCGAGCCGGTGGTCTACATGATGGACCGCTACGTGGTCGGCGGCTTCTACCGCGTCCATGCCGAGCGCGGGGTCGACGAGAACCTCAACGCGCCGGGCGCGAGCTTCGTGCCGCTGGCCTTCGCCGAAAGCTCCCACCTGCCGCAGCCCGGCGTCAAGCCCGGCGCCAGCGTGCCCAACCGCTTCTACATGTACGGCGTGATCGGCCGCTTGGCCATGCTGGCGGCCAGCTACGAGCTCGAGTCCACCGATCCGGACGCCGAGATCTACGACTGAGGGCCGCGGCCTCAGTTGCTGCGCTGCAACATTTTGTAACGGGTGCCCGTCCGGAGGGCGGGGAGTGGCTTGCGCGGCGGCCCGGCGGGCGCACAATAGCCGCTTCTGCGTTCCGGAGCCCCGCTGGCAAGACGGGGCAGCTTTGTGTCAGCATCCACATCATCCCTCGCGGCGCTCACCCTGGGCGCCATCGGCGTCGTCTACGGCGACATCGGCACCAGCGTGCTGTACGCGGTCAAGGAAGTATTTGGCTCGGGCCATGTGCCCTTCACCCCGGACAACGTCTACGGCATCCTGTCGATCTTCTTCTGGACGCTGACCACCATCGTCTCGGTCAAGTACGTGGTGCTGGTGCTGCGCGCCGACAACCACGGCGAGGGCGGCCTGGTGGCCATGCTGGCCCTGGCCTCCCAGTCGGTCAAGGACAAGCCCGAGCTGCGCCGCTGGCTGCTGGGCATAGGCATCTTCGGCACCTGCCTGTTCTACGGCGATGGCGTGATCACCCCGGCGATCTCGGTGCTGTCGGCGGTCGAGGGCCTGGAGGTGGTGTCGCCGGCCTTCAAGCAGTACGTGATCCCGCTCACCCTGGTCATCCTGTTCGGCCTGTTCGCCCTGCAAAAGCACGGCACGGCCGGCATAGGCAAGTTCTTCGGGCCCATCACCCTGGTCTGGTTCGCCACCATCGCGGTGCTGGGCCTGGTGCAGATCGCCGGCCAACCGACCATCCTCTGGGCCCTGAGCCCGCACCACGCCCTGCGCTTCATGTGGGCCCAGCCGGGCACCACCTTCGTGATCCTGGGCGCGGTGGTGCTGTGCGTGACCGGCGCCGAGGCGCTGTACGCCGACATGGGGCATTTCGGCAAGCGGCCGATCCGACTGGCCTGGTTCTCCGTCGTCATGCCCTCGCTCACCATCAACTACTTCGGCCAGGGGGCGCTGCTGCTGCAGAACCCGGCCGCTGTCAAGAACCCGTTCTACCTGATGGCGCCGGACTGGGCCCTGCTGCCCATGGTGGGCCTGGCCACCATGGCCACGGTGATCGCCTCTCAGGCCCTGATCTCGGGCGCCTTCAGCGTGTCCAAGCAGGTCATTCAGCTCGGCTACCTGCCGCGCCTGCAGGTGCTGCACACCAGCGTCAAGGACACCGGCCAGATCTACATGCCCTTCGTCAACTGGGGCCTGTTCGTGGCCATCGTGCTGGCCGTCGTGATGTTCCGCTCCTCCAGCAACCTGGCCGCGGCCTACGGCATCGCGGTCACGCTGGACATGCTGATCACCACGGTGCTGACCTTCTTCGTGGTCCGCTATGGCTGGGGCTATCCGCTGGCCCTGTGCTTCGGCGCCACCGGCTTCTTCTTCGTCGTCGACCTGGCCTTCTTCAGCTCCAACCTGATGAAGCTGATCGACGGCGGCTGGTTCCCGCTGCTGATCGGCGGCGCGATCTTCACCCTGATGATGACCTGGCACGAGGGGCGCGGCCTGCTCAATACCGCGCTGCGCTCGGATGCGCTGGACCTCAAGAGCTTCCTCGACGCGGTGTTCGTCAGCCCGCCGGTGCGCGTGGAAGGCACGGCCGTATTCCTCACCGCCGAGCCCGGCATCGTGCCCAATGCGCTGATGCACAACCTCAAGCACAACAAGGTGCTGCACCAGCACAACCTGTTCGTCACCGTGCGCAACCACGAGACGCCCTGGATAGGCATGAACAAGCGGGTCGAGATCGAGTCGCTGGGCCATGACTGCTGGCAGGTGATCGTGCACTACGGTTTCAAGAACGACCCCGACCTGCCGCGCGCCCTGGAGCAGCTCAAGGGCCGCGGCTGCGAGCTCGAGACCATGACCACCAGCTACTTCCTCTCGCGCGACATCGTGATCCCGACCCTGGGCAGCGGCATGGTGGCCTGGCGCGAGAAGCTGTTCTCGCAGATGCACCACAACGCCAGCGCCGCGGCCGAGTTCCTGAACCTGCCCAGCAACGCGGTGGTCGAGCTGGGCAGCAAGATCGAAATCTAGGGACAATCACGGCATGAACCTGCTCTTCATCGCCGATCCGCTCGAATCCTTCAAGACCTACAAGGACAGCACCTTCGCCATGATGCGCGAGGCCCAGCGGCGCGGCCACGCCATCGCCGCCTGCGAGCCGCAGGACCTGCTGTGGCAGCGCGGCAGCGCCGTCACCGCCCATGTGCGCGACATCACGCTGACCGGACAGGAGCAGGCCTGGTTCAGCGAGCGCGGGCAGCGCGCCGTGGCCCTGCAGGACTTCGACGCCGTGCTGATGCGCAAGGACCCACCCTTCGACGCCGAGTACTTCTACGCCACCCACCTGCTCGAGCAGGCCGAGCGCGACGGCGCGCGCGTGTTCAACAAGCCGGGCGCGCTGCGCGACCACCCGGAGAAGCTGGCCATCATGGAGTTCCCGCAGTTCATCGGGCCGACCCTGGTGACGCGCGACGCCGAGGACATCAAGCGCTTTCACGCCGAGCACCAGGACATCATCCTCAAGCCGCTGGACGGCATGGGCGGCATGGGCATCTTCCGCGTCGGCCCCGACGGCCTGAACCTGGGCAGCATCACCGAGACGCTGAACCGCCATGGCGCGCAGAGCCTGATGGTGCAGAAGTTCCTGCCCGAGATCGTGGACGGCGACAAGCGCGTGCTGGTCATCGGCGGCCGTCCCGTGCCCTACTGCCTGGCGCGCATTCCCCAGGGCAGCGAGGTGCGCGGCAACCTGGCGGCCGGCGGCAAGGGCGTGGCGCGGCCGCTGACGGCGCGCGACCGCGAGATCGGCGAGGCCCTGGGCCCCGTGCTGCAGGCGCGCGGCCTGCTGCTGGTGGGGCTGGACGTGATCGGCGACTGCCTGACCGAGATCAACGTGACCAGCCCGACCTGCTTCCAGGAGATCCACGACCAGACCGGCTGCGACGTCGCGGCCCTGTTCGTCGACGCGCTGGAGGCGGCTTAGAACCGAAGGGCTGCGCTTTGGCGTGTGGCGCGCAACACAGGAGAGGTGGCGGGTTTCATGGTCAAATTTAGTTCTGTGTTTTTGTCCACCCTATCGACGGAAAAGCCTTGTGGCAAGAGCCTTCCCGCACTTTTTCCGGGTCAATTTAGACCGCAAGCGCCAGATATGGACTGCGTCTGCAGGCAGTCTACATTACGGTGGGCATTTCAGTAGCGAGGCGCCAATGTACAGACACGCACTTCCGGTTTTTGTGTTCTTGGCTTTACCTCTCTCATCTACGGCGCAACAGGCCATCAATCTCGATTGTCCAGTGGCAAAAGTGAGCCCTATTTTTGACCTCGCCGATTTTCCTGCGGGTGCAGCAATGGTTCGAATGGAGCGTTATCGGTTTGCTATACCGACCGGAGGAGACTCCGGCTTGGCTTCTACACCTCGGTCCAACAGCATTCCCACTCAAATAGTCAAATCCGAAACACTGTTCCAAATAGATTTCGAAAACAAGCGCGTGATCATTGATCGGATGACTGCAGAGTTTCAGGTGTTTTTGCAAGGTGCGGAACAGCCGTTCGGTGGCGGAACGTGCACGCGATTGGAGCAAAGGAAATTTTGATGGAAATGTCTCGCAACTGGCTGCAGAGCTAAGACATTGGGCAGAAACGGACGTCGTTCAGTCCGGCAAGGTAATGGTCCGCCATCGAAATTTTAAGAAGATGGAAGGAGTGCAGATGAACTTGGCCGAATGGCTCATGGTGTGCCTCACATTTGTTACTGCCGTTTTCACTATTCTTGCGTGGCGTGTTTACGTGCGGATAGCCCTTTTTACCGGGGCAATGGAAAGCCACTCAACCATGATGCTTCGCATCGAAGCAAAGAAGGAAGGCATTCCAATTACTTGGTGGGACCCTACCCTTGAAGGTCCATGCACAAAGTCTTGGCCCCAGTTCCAAGGAGAGCACGGAAAGGACACCGTGCTCGAGAAAATCTACATAGGCATTCCGGCTGATCAACGAAAACACCAGCCGACTTGCTGCTGCGCTGTTCGGGCTGCCCTGCGTACTACTTGGTTTTGTATCGTCTCTCTCACCAGGTGCTGGCGTAGCGCCCCAAGGCATGATGCCCAACAGGGTGTTCCAGGGGACGCACCGAATAAAGCCTCGACGCGCCCCTGAACTCTGACGTTGGGTGATATAGAAATATGGTTGCTACGACCACTCCGCGAGGCATGACGTCGGATGTGCGTCGGCTTTGTAAGCACATGAGCTTCGAGTCGCTTCCGGTGTTCGTTGAGGTTCGGGCCAGAGCCGATTCAGAATCTGGAGAGTGTTTCGGCGCCACAGCAAAACAAGTGGCTGAGCATGATGGCTCCTGTGTTTATGGCTGGCTCATTTGGGAGTGGCCTGGCATATTGATTGAAGCGGAATTTCATGCAGTGTGGCAGCAACCAAATGGCACGTTGCTCGACGTAGCAAAGAAAGACGACGGTGAATCTGTAGTGCTCTTTCTTCCTGACCCGAGCAAATCGTTCGAAGGCGTCAGAGTGGATAGCATTCGGCTGCCAATCGGAAAAAACCCTGCAATTAAGACTCTCATCGCAGGCAAAGAACGTTTTTACAGGCTGTTTCAGCAAAAACATGGAAACGCTACCGGGCATGTGGTCCTTGATGGAGACTTAGCTGATCTTCATGACCAGCTTGCTGTTCTAAGTCATCAGCTTTCGGTTTCACGCGAGGCAATCCGTGGCTGGTCTCTGTTTTCCCGCAAGCAGAGGTTGCGTTGAATGTCACCAAACCATCGCTTCTAGCCGACGTATTTGCCTCCGCTTCGCTACGGCAAATCCGCAGCTGAAGCTCGGTGTTGGGCGCCACAACAAGTTGGAGAATGAGCCGTGGCGCTAAAGCCAAAGAGAGAGAGCCTAAGGCCAAGCCCGGTGCGGAAGCGGGGCGCGCGACCGCGATGGCGGCCACTCATCTCATCGACGAGCGGACCCGGTCTCTGGGTGGCTGGCGCGCCGAGACCCTGGTGGAGGTTCGCCGCCTTATTCACGAGGCGGACCCGGACATCATGGAGGAATGCAAATGGATCAAGCCCAGCAACCCACTGGGGGTGCCCGTATGGTCCCACGCTGGGATCGTTTGCACCGGAGAGGCCTACAAACAGGTGGTCAAGCTGACCTTCGCCCGGGGTGCCTCCTTGGTGGACCCTTGGAGACTCTTCAACGCCAGCCTCGATGGGAACACGCGTCGCGCCATCGACATCCGGGAGGGAGAGGTGCTCGATGCTGAGGCGTTCAAGGCCTTGATCAAGGCCGCGATCGCGGAGAATCTACGGTCCAGCCCCCCGAAGTCACAGGGCCGTGGCCGGACGTGAGTCTAGGGCCTGTCATCAATTATTCCGGGCCCGCGCTCATGGTTTTTCGGGCGGTCTGCGGCGTTGCGATGCTTGCCAATAGCTCGGCTATTGGCGGCGCATCCCGCCTTGCATCCCATCCCGAAAAGGCATCTGCGCGGCCCCATAGAGATCGTAAACAGGCTCTCAGACCGGCGCGCCGTCCACGAACACCAGCAACTCGCCCGGCGCGCAGGGCGTCCAGGCCTCGTTGGTGGTCAGCGGCGCGGTGACCACCACCGCCACGCGGTCGCTGGGCCGCGTGTGCTCGGCGAAGTTCACGCTCAGGTCCTCGTCACTGAGCGTGGCCTGGGTGAAGGGGTGCTGGCGCACCACGTAGCACAGCTGGGTCGAGGCATGGGCCCACAGCGCCTGGCCGTTGGAGAGCAGGAAGTTGAAGCTGCCGTGTCTCGCGATGCGCGGCACCAGCTCGCGCAGGGTCAGCGTGAGCTCGGCCACGCTGGGCACGTCGGCATGCGACTTGGCCAGCTCCTGCATCAGCCAGCAGAAGGCCCGCTCGCTGTCGGTGCTGCCCACGGGATGGAAGCTGGCGTGCAGGCGCGGGTGGAAGTCCTTGAGGTCGCCGTTGTGCGCGAACACCCAGTAGCGGCCCCAGAGCTCGCGCACGAAGGGGTGGCAGTTCTCCAGCGCCACCTGGCCCTGGGTGGCCTTGCGGATATGGGAGATGACGTTCTGGCTCTTGATCGGATAGCGGCGGATCAGCTCGGCCACCGGCGAGGCGCTGGCGCTCTCGCGGTCGACGAACAGGCGCACGCCCTTGCCCTCGAAGAAGGCGATGCCCCAGCCGTCGCCGTGCTGGTCGGTGCGGCCGCCGCGCTGGGCGAAGCCGCTGAAGCTGAAGGTCAGGTCGGTGGGCGTGTTGCAGTTCATGCCGAGCAGCTGGCACATGGTGGCTTCCTCCGCTTCAGGGGGCGCGCCCGGCGCTGGGATGGGGCACGGGTTCGCGCAGCTGCCAGGCCGCCACCATCGCGAGGGCGCACAGGCCGGCCAGCAGCATGAAGGACTCGTTGAACGCAGCCAGCCGCGCCGGGCTGCTGCCGGCGCGGGCCAGCGAGTCGCCGTGCGCGGCCAGCCGCCATTCGAGCACGATGGCGCACAGGCTGACGCCGGCCGCGCCGCCGAGCATGCGCAGGAAGCCGATCACGCTCGAGCCCTGCGGGATCAGCGGCGCGTCCAGGCCGCGCATGGACCCGAGGTTCAGCGAGGGCAGGATGAAGCCCAGGCCGATGCGCCCCAGCGTGGCCCAGGCCACGAGCAGCCAGACGCTGCTGGTGAGGCCCACGGTCAGCATCAGCGCGAACGAGGCCGCCAGCAGGGCCAGGCCGGTACAGACCAGCAGGTGGGTGGGCTGGCGGTCGGCCAGGCGGCCGACCCCGGCGATGGTGACCGCCAGCACCAGGCCCGAGGGCAGCAGGATGGTGCCCACGTAGGACGGGGACAGCGACAGCCCCAGCTGCAGGTAGACCGGCAGCAGGTAGGTGGAGCCGAACAGCGCCGTGCCGTAGATGAAGGCCACGATGCCGCCCATGGCGAAGCGGCGGTGGGTGAACAGCGCGAGGTTCATCAGCGGCTCGCCGCCGCGCCCGCCCAGGCGGCGCTGCCAGGCCACGAAGGCCAGCAGGGCCGCCGCGGCGCCGGCCAGCAGGGCGCCGGCGTCCAGGGCCGTGCCGTCGCGCAGCGCCACCAGGCCGTTGAGCAGGCACAGCGTGCCGGCCGCGCCGAGCAGCAGGCCGCCCCAGTCCAGCGCCGCGCCCTCGCGATTGGCCGCCACGCCGCCCGGCGCCGTCACCGGCACGAAGCGCCAGGCCAGCCACAGCGAGGCCAGGCACAGCGGCACCACCATGAAGAAGATCGAGCGCCAGCCGAACCAGTCCACCAGCAGGCCGCCTATGCTGGGGCCCAGCGCCGGCGCCAGCACCACGCCCATGCCGAAGATGCCGCTGGCGCGGCCCTGCTCGTGCGGCTCGAAGGCGCGCATGATGATGATGGCCGGGATGGGCTGCACCACGCCGGCGGCCAGGCCCTCGGCCACGCGCGCCGCCAGCACCAGGCCGAACTGGCCGGCCAGCCCGCCCACCATGCCGCCGGCCAGCAGCAGCCACATGCAGCCGGCGTAGGTGGCGCGGTAGCCGTAGCGCGCGAGCAGCCAGGGCGTGGTCAGCATGGACACCGTCATGGCCACCATGAAGCCCGAGCTGACCCATTGCGCGCGGTCCTGGCTCAGCAGGAAATGCTGGCTCATGTCGGGAATCGCCACGTTGACGATGGTGGACGACATGATGGAGGCCATGGTGCCCGTCATCACCGCCAGCAGCAGCAGCCAGCGGTAGCGCTCGCCGTAGCGCTGGCGCAGCGAGACCAGGTCGGAGGAGGCGGGGGGACTGGACATCTTGGGCGCAGGATAGCAGGCAGGCCGCCTGCGCCGCGGGTGCGTTCCCGGCGCTCAGGCTCCGTCCGCGGCCTGGGCGCAGGCGAGGCAGATGCAGGCCTTGCGGCGCGCGGACTCGGGCACGCGCGACAGCAGCTCGGCCTCGAAACGCACTTCGGTGCACCAGCAGGGCGGCTGCTTCACGCCGGTGGCGCGTTCGATCTCCTGGGCGCATTGGTTGACTGCGCCGCACAGCGGGCAACGTACCGGGTCTATGGGCGGCAGGGCGGACATGGCGGCGGCTGGGCGCGAATGCGGATGCCGCCAGTCTAGCGCCGCCGTCCGGGCGCTCAGTGCACCACGACCGGGTTCTGCGCCAGCCCGGCGTAGCGGTCCAGCGTGTCTTCGACCTCTTCCTGGGTCGGCGTGTTCTGCTGCCAGGCGTCGATCTGCCGCTGGAACAGCTCGGCCCAGGAGCCGTCGAGGTAGACCTCCTTGCCCGAGCGCTTGTCCACGATCTCGAAACCGTGGCGCGCGAGCTGGGGCCCCTGCGTCTGCACATGCTCGTCCGCCGGGAAGTCAGCCAACAGGTGCATCACCGCGAATTGTTCGGAGTCGTAGAGCATGTGCATGGTGTCATTGTCCTTGAAACACTCACCCTACTTGGTAACGCGCGAGGCGGTTTCAAGGCCGACAGGGTTTTTCGCCAACCCGTCATTTCAGGGCGCTTCGATCGAGCGCAGGGTCTGGTCCAGGTAGTCGCCGTTGGACTGGGTGATGCGCGTGCGCACCGGCAGGTGGGGCGGTGCGCGGTCCAGCCACAGCTCGACCCGGATGTCGTAGGTCTTGCGCGGCTGGCGCACCAGCTTGAGCGTGTCCACCGCGCGTCCGGCCGCGCTCAGGGTTTCGGGGCCCTCGACCGTGAACTGCCAGGCTTCGGCCTCGCGCGGGCCGGCGGTCTGGAAGCTGAGCTGGGAGCCCGGCGCAAAGCGCGCCGGGTCGCCGCCCATCAGGGCGCCGAGCTGCAGCAGCAGGCTCAGGCGGTCCTGTGCGCCGGGCTGCAGCGGCGCCTCGGGTGAGTTGGCGCTGAACACGATGCGCTCGCGTGCCCGGTCGAAATGGGTGGCCTGCTCGCCGCGCCGCCGCTTGTCGGAAAAGCGGCTCGGTGCCAGCCCCTGGGGCGTGAGGCTGCCCTCGCTGCTCTGGGTGCGCGAGCCCACCAGGAAGGCGCTGACCGTCAGGCGTGCCTCGTACTTCTGGCCGTCGTGCCGCCACAGCAGCTCGGCCTGGGCGTGGTACTGCATCTGGCGCACCTCGCCGACCAGGTCGTAGACCAGGCGCGCGGCCGGGGCCACGACCGCCGGCCCGACCGTGGTCTCGGCACCGGGAGCCTCGGCCGGCGGTGCGGCGGGCGGTGCGGCGGGCGCCGGCGCTGCTGGTGCACTCTCGGCGGGGGCCGGGCTGCCGTTGCCGGCCAGGCTGTCCGTCGCTGGAGGTGCCGGCG